>CATXML010000068.1 GCA_958372035.1 uncultured Collinsella sp.
TCGCCCTTGCCCACGGGCTCAAACAGCTCAATGCGGGCGATGGCGGCGCGGCGACGGCGGTCGTCGGGCTTGAGGCCGCGCACATCGCGGTTGGCCGGGCGGCTGCCCAGCACCGTGCCCACGATCTGGCCGCGGTTGTTGGAACGCTCATAGCTCATCATCTCGTCGCCCGAGGTGCCGTCCTGATAGGCGTGCGTAAAGTCGCGGTTAAAGCAGCGCTTGAGCTGGCGCTGGCGGGCGGCTTTCTCGTCCTTGGCAACGGTGGTTCCGGCCAGCATGTCATCAATCTGATGACGATACACGTCGACGATGGAATACACGTAATCGGGCGCCTTCATGCGGCCCTCGAGCTTGAGCGACGCAGCGCCGGCGTCATACAGGCGGCGAACAAGTTGTGAGGTGTTGGTGTCACGTGGGCACAGCGCGCGCTCGCGACCGGCAGGGGAGAGCGAGCGACCGTTCTCGTCGATCAGCTCGTAGGGCAGGCGGCAGGGCTGGGCGCACATGCCACGGTTGGCCGATCGTCCCGCCATGGCAAAGCTCGAAAGCAGGCACAGGCCCGAGTAGCAAAAGCAGATGGCGCCATGGCTAAAGACCTCAAGGTCCACATCGGGCGCGGCATCGTGGATGGCGGCAATCTCGTCGATGGAAAGCTCGCGCGAGAGGGTCACGCGGTCGGCGCCCTGCTCGCGGCACCAAAGGGTTCCGCGGTCGTCGTGGATGTTCGCCTGGGTCGAGATATGCGTCTCGATGCCGGGCATGGTGCGCTTGACCCCAAAGAACAGGCCCCAGTCCTGGATGATGAAGGCGTCGGCGCCCAGCGTGGAGCAGCGATGGATGAGCTGCAACGCATCGCTCATCTCGGATTCCTTGATGACGATGTTGACCGTGACGTAGACGCGCGAGCCGGCCAGGTGCGCGGCGCGGCAGGCCTGCTCAAAGGCCTCGTCGGTAAAGTTGGTGGCCTTGCGGCGTGCGTTGAAGCTGCCCATGCCGCAGTAGATGGCGTCTGCCCCGGCGGCGAGTGCGGCGGCAAAGGGCTCGGGCCCTCCGGCGGGCGCCAAAAGCTCGGGTCTGCGGTTGGTGGTTCGACTGGCGGTTGCGGTCATATCCTGCCTTTCAAAATGCTCAGATACTCAAAAGTATAGTGGTGCCGTCGCGGCAGGCGATGCCCGCGTTCCAAGCGGGATAAAGTCTTCAGCAGCTTGGACTGGCTGCTCCACATGAGAACCGTTCAGCGGTCCGGGGAAACCGTTGGGCGATAAAATATTCTCGCAACGTGATAATAATCTTGCATCGCGCGGAAACCTTGAGTACTATCCCAATCAAGCGCGGTGTTCAGACCGAACTGTGCCTCCCGGTGTGAACGCCGCGCTCACGCTTTCTCAACTGATCGTAAGGAGATAAACATGAGCAAGACCGTCGTGTCTTCCGATAACGCACCCGCAGCCATCGGCCCGTATTCCCCCGGCATCCAGACCGGCAACATGGTGTTCCTGTCCGGCCAGCTGGGCATCGACCCCGCAACCGGCAAGATGCCCGAGGGCGTCGAGGCCCAGGCTAAGCAGTCCCTTGCTAACGTCGAGGCCCTGTTGACCGCTGCCGGCGCCACCTTTGCCGATGTCGTCAAGACCACAGTCTACCTGGCTGACATTGCCGACTTCGCTGCCGTAAACGAGATCTACGCCTCCAAGTTCGAGGCCCCGTTCCCCGCGCGCAGCGCTTTCCAGGTTGCCGCTCTTCCGGCTGGCGGTCTGGTCGAGATCGAGGTCGTCGCCGCTCTCTAAGGCGTTGGCCACAACTAAACATGACATGCAAAAAGACCCTGCAGCGCGTGCGAGCTGCAGGGTCTTTTGTCAAGTGACGAATCGCTTGTGGAGCCGCGCTCCATTTTGCTCGTTAGCCCTCCTTGCGGACTTTTTGCAGGTAGCGGTACACGCTGGGCTCCGAGATGCCCAACGCGGTGGCAGCGCAGGCCACGGCGCCCTTGAGCATGAACACCCCGTTGCCGTTGAGGTGGCGAATGACGTCCACGCGGTCGCTCTGACCAAGCGACGCTACATCCAGCCCGCGCGCGCTCAGCAACTCGGCAATGCTGCGGTCGATGAGCTCCTGGGTGGACTCCGAAAGGCTTTCGACCTCGATAGGGGCGGGCTCCGTGCGCGTCGGCGCTGCGTCGAAGCACGCCATGAGCTGCTGCGCCATGGCGTTGATGGAGCGTACGGTCGAGAGGTCGGTGTTGACGCAGAGCATACCGACGATCTCGTCATCCTCGCGGATAAAGAACGTCGCGGACTCCAACGTCTTGCCACCGGCACCGCGCCCCTCGTAGCCCGTAATAAACGGCAGGTCGCGATACTTGGGGTCGTGCATGATCTTGAGCGCCAGATCGGTGGCGGGACCGCCGATCTTACGGCCGCTCACGATGCCGTTGCGAATATCGACGATGGCGTGGTCGGGATCCGAGAAATCGTGTAGCACGATTTCGCTGTTCTTACCGAGTATCTGCTCCAGGAAATCGACCATCGGCAAAAAGCGGCGTACGGTCTCGTTCACGGGCAACTCCTTTGGGTGAAATCGGAAATGTTCATAACAATTTTTTCTCATGGTAACACGGTGTCTATTGACTCGCATATTCGCAGGTACATTGCGTAATACAGACGAACGGTATGATTTTGGCGGTAAACGGTTGACCAAAAGAAAAGTTAGATGTTATTTTGACAAGACACTTTCCTGACCTGCGGAAATGCATTGTCTCAGCTCAAGAATAGTCTGATAACAAAAAATTATTATTGAGAATGAGAATCATCTTTAATACGATATGCAACGAAGGCACAACCTCAACCCCGCACTGCGTCACAATAGAGCGTTAGATGCGAAAACAACTATTTCGAGGATTGGTGGTCAAATGACCCAGGAGACGGTTACGAACGGCACTGAAGCCCTGTTCACTCGCGAAGGCATGCCTCCCGTTAAGGAAATGATCCCGTGTGCCCTTCAGCACGTACTGGCATCGTTTGCCGGCATCATTACCCCGGCGGTCATCATGGCCGGCGTCTACGGCTTTAATAGCCAGCAGAGCACCGACATCATCCAGGTCGCGCTCATTCTTTCGGCGATCGATACGGCCCTTCAGGCCTTCGCTCCCTTCCGTCGCATCGGCGGCGGCCTGCCCATCGTCATGGGCGTTTCGTTCGCGTTCCTGCCGGCTCTGCAGGCCATGGGTGCCTCGGGCTTTAGCTTTGGTGCGCTGCTGGGCGGCGAGATCGTCGGCGGCGCCGTCGCGGTCCTCTTTGGTCTGGCCTACAGCAAGATCAAGTGGCTGTTCCCGCCCGTCGTGACCGGTACGGTCATCTTCTCCATCGGCGTTTCGCTGTATCCCACGGCCGTCAAGTATATGGCCGGCGGTATGGGTACGCCGCTGTGGGGTACTCCGCAGGCCTGGTGCGTCGCTCTTATCACCTTCGCCGTGGTCTTTGCGCTCGCCAACTTTGGCAAGGGCACGCTCAAGCTGGGATCCGTGTTCTTTGGCATGATCGTTGGCATGATCGTTTCGATCCCCTTTGGCATGATCGACTTCTCCAGCGTCGCCACCGCTCAGGTCTTCGCCCTTCCCAAGCTCATGCCCTACGCGCTCGAGTTTGATCCCGAAGTCTGCATTACCCTCGCTGTTGTGTTCCCCATGGTTGCCATCCAGGTTATCGGTGACGTCTCCGCCGCCTGCCTGGGCTCCATCGACCGTATGCCCACCGAGCGCGAGCTCTCCGGCGCTATCGTGTCCCAGGGCCTCACCTCTATGGTCGGCGGCCTGCTGGGCGGTCTTCCCACCAGCGCCCTTGGCCAGAACGTGGGCATCATCTGCTCCAACAAGGTCGTCAACAAGTGGGTCTTTGTGATCATCGC
The DNA here is from genome assembly GCA_958372035.1 of uncultured Collinsella sp. Classification (GTDB taxonomy): domain Bacteria; phylum Actinomycetota; class Coriobacteriia; order Coriobacteriales; family Coriobacteriaceae; genus Collinsella. The sequence continues at coordinate 3,904 of CATXML010000068.1, forward strand.
GGCCGTCTTTGCCATCGCCGGTCTGTTCCCGCAGCTCTCTGCCGTCCTTTCCGCTATCCCGCAGCCCGTCATCGGCGGCGCGACCGTCGGCGTCTTTGGCACCATCACCATGAACGGCGTGCGCATGTTCACCCGCGAGGGCCTCACGCAGCGCACTACCACCATCGTCGGCACCTCCGTCGTCTTTGGCCTGGGTATCTGGATGGCCAGCGGTTGCCTTGCCGGCGAGGGTATGCCCGCCTGGGTGTCCACCGTCATCGGCTCCAATGCCGTAACCCCCACCGCAATCATGGCCATTGTCCTTAACCTGATCCTTCCGCAGACGCCGGTCGTGGCTCAGCACATCGATGCTGCCAAGGACGCTGCCGTGGATCTGGTCTTGCCCGAGAGCAAGAAGTAACCAATTCGGTGCTATTCGTCGGCGGGCGCATCGCCTCGTCCGCCGACGCCATGCGGCGCCAAGCCGCACTTCAAAGGGTTTGTCCCTTTGGTGAAGCGTTGACGGGAGAGGGCCCGTTTCCGGTGTAGGCCGGCGCTTCGCACTCCGCCATGTCAGAGGTGTCAAACCCCGCCCCTGATGTTGAAGGGAGCATTCATGCTTCTGGTCGCTAACGGTTCCGTCTTTACTCGCAACGCTCAGACCCCGTTCATTCCCAACGGTGCGGTCGCCATTGACGGAGATACGATCGTCGAAGTGGGCCCCGAGTGCGAGCTCAAGGCCAAGTACCCGGATGCCGAGTACGTCGACGCCCAGGGCAACCTCATCATGCCCGGACTCATCAACTGCCACACCCACATCTACTCGGGTCTGGCCCGCGGCCTTGCCATTAAGGGCTGCAACCCCACCAACTTCCTGGAGAATCTTGAGCAGCAGTGGTGGAAGATCGACGACAACCTGACGCTCGACGGCACCAAGGCCAGCGCCTATGCCACGATTCTTGACTCCATCCGCGATGGCGTCACCACGATCTTCGATCACCACGCGAGCTTCTGCGAGATCCCAGGCAGCCTCTTTACCATTAAGGATGCAGCTCAGGAGCTGGGCATGCGTTCGTGCCTGTGCTACGAGGTCTCCGACCGCCGCGGTCAGGAAAAATGCGACCAGGCCATTGCCGAGAACGCCGAGTTTGCCCAGTGGGCCGCCAAGGAGCGTCGCGATAACGACAACCACATGATCGCCGCCATGTTTGGCGGTCACGCCACCTTTACGCTTTCGGACGAGACCATGGACAAGATGGCCGAGGCCAACAACGGCCTGACCGGCTTCCACATCCATGTGTGCGAGGGCATGAATGACGTGTGGGACTCCCGCCTCAACCGCGGTGGCATCAGCCCCGTCGAGCGCCTGCTGCAGCACAACCTGCTGGGTCCCGACACCATGCTCGGCCACTGCATCCACGTGACGCCTGCCGAGATGGATATCGTCAAGGAGTCCGGTACCTGGCTCGTCAACAACCCCGAATCCAATATGGGCAACGCCGTGGGCTGCGCCCCCGTGCTCGAGTTCTTCCGCCGCGGCATCCCCGTGTGCATGGGCACCGACGCCTACACCCACGACATGCTCGAGAGCCTCAAGGTCTTCCTGATCATTCAGCGCCACAACGCCGCCATGCCCAACGTGGGCTGGTGCGAGGCCATGACGATGCTGTTCGAGAACAACGCCAAGATGGCGAGCAAGTACTTTGATCGCAAACTCGGTGTGCTCGAGGCCGGCGCTGCCGCCGACGTCATCGTCATGGACTACAAGCCCTTTACGCCGCTGAGCGAGGAGAACATCGACGGCCACATGCTCTTTGGCATGATGGGCAAAAACTGCCGCACCACCATCATCAACGGCCGCGTCCTGTACAAGGATCGCGAGTTCGTTGGCATTGATGAGGACAAGATCAACGCGTGGACCATGGCCGAGTCCAAGAAGCTCTGGAGCACGCTCAACGATCGCACGTACTAATTACAAGTAGATTCACGCGCGTCGGATGTTTCGCCGCATCCGACGCGCGTATAGGCGACCTCCGCGGGGTCGCCGGCGCTGTGCTAGCGCTACGCCGTATTTGCGCCCGCCGCGCGGTCTCGCCGGGCGTTACAGAGAGGAGCTCACTATGAGCGACATCATGAGGCCGATCCCGTTTTCGCAGCTGATGAACTGGATCATCGAGGAGCACAAGACCCAGGACGCCATCTTTGGCGTGCGCAAGATGGTCACGACCAACCAGGAGGGCGCGCTTCCCATTTTTGACGAGCGCATCGAGACTCCGTTTGGCCCGGCTGCCGGTCCCAATACGCAGCTGGCCCAGAACATCGTGGCCTCTTATGTGGCCGGTTCTCGCTTCTTTGAACTCAAGACCGTCCAGGTTATGGACGGCGAGGAGCTTTCCCGTTGCGTCAACAAGCCCTGCATCGTGGCTCAGGACGAGTGCTACAACTGCGAATGGTCGACCGAGCTCGAGGTTCCGCAGGCCTTTGCCGAGTACGTGAAGGCATGGTTTGCCTGTCACCTGATCGCTCGCGAGTACGGTCTGGGCAGCCCGGACGGCTTTGTCTTCAACATGTCGGTGGGCTATGACCTGGAGGGCATTAAGAGCCCCAAGGTCGACGCCTACATCGAGGGCATGAAGGACGCCAGCGGCTCC
>CATXML010000069.1 GCA_958372035.1 uncultured Collinsella sp.
CGAGGCTTTGGGCCGCATTGGCTACAAGCCAAAGTACCAGCTGATCGACTGGGAACAGAAGAAAGAGCTGCTGGCGAGCGGCGAGCTCGATTGCGTCATGGGCAGCTTTAGTATGACGGGCCGCGAAGGCGAGTATCGCTGGGCGGGGCCGTACCTTGCGAGCCGACAGGTGGTTGCTGTCGATCCCGAAAGCGATATCTACACGCTTGCCGATCTTGAGGGTAGGGTCGTGGCGGTCCAGTCCACCACCAAGCCCGAATCGATTCTGCTCAATCACACCAATGAAAACGTTCCGCACTGATTAAGGAGCTCTACAGCTTTTCGGACCGCTCGTACCTGAACCCGGCGCTTGTCGAGGGCCTAGTCGACGCCATCGCCGCGCATGAGTCCTCGCTGCTCACCTACGAAAAAGACTATGGCGTGACGTATCGCATTTTGTCTGAGCCGCTGCTAGAGGTTGGTTTGGGCACCGCTTTCGATATCAACGACACACGCGGCATCGACGTTAAGCTCACCCATGCCTACCAAGAAATGCTTGCCGATGGCACCATGGAGCGCCTGGTGTCAAAGTATTTTGATGACCCTTCGCCCTTTTTGAATGTGGAGGGCCTGTCATGATTGATGCGTCCGACCACACCGCTCAGGAGCGGGGCGATCGTTCGGCACGGGAATGGCTCATCGTCGTCCTGTTGGGGATAGCGCTCTCGATTGTTGCCGGCGTGACGAGCTACGCCTACACGACAGCTCAGGCCGAGCAGCGCTTTGCCGACGTTGTCGATTACGTGGCGACACAGAGCCTTTCCTACGATGCGTTCAACAGCGCCTATGCGACCAAAAACCTGATTCGCGTTATGGAGATCGCCGGAGAGGCGGCGCGCGATATGGAGCGCGACGGCTCGGTGGATAACGCTACGTTGGAGCAATATGCTGACCAGTTTAATGTGACAGCGCTGATCGTAACGGATGCATCGGGCAACTTGGTGTCCGAGTCCTCGAAGGATGATGTGGGCTACGAGTCGCTCGCTGCGAATCTCAAAGAGGCGCCTGTGCTGGAGGTGGCAGCCCATCCGCTTAAGTCCTATACCGCTCGCATTACGCTTGCGGACGATTCGGTCGCAGACATTGGCTGCGTGGCCCGGCCGGACGGTGAGGGCATCGTTGTCGCGGTGAGGCACCAGAGCGCCAAGGCGGTCGCGAGCAATACGCTCAAGTTGCAGAGCTTGCTCGATGGTTATGAGACCATCGATAGCGGCAATATCGTGATCGAAAACGACGGTAAGGTCGTTGCGACCAACGCTGTTGAGCCCGCCGTGTCGGGCGTGTTCGATTTGCCTGCGACGGATGCCATCGTTGTCAACGGCATTAAGGAGCGTTGCCTGGCTGGTAAGGTCAGATTGGTTAACGACAGCGGTGAGTGGTATCTGGGCACATTTGGTAAAGCGCGCGATTTTTACGTGTACACCTATGCTCCCGCGCAGCGTTACTTTGAGGTTGTTGCCGCTGTTGTTGCCAGTGTGTTGGCACTCTACGGCGGTGTTATAGCCACTGTTGTGTTGGTGCGCCGCCGCGCCGAGAGCCAACGCTTTGCCGACCTGTTGCTGCAGGAGCGCGACTATGGCGACAAGCTGGCAAAAGCGGCGCGCGAAGCTTCGTCTGCCAACTCTGCAAAGACGGAGTTCCTGCGTCGCATGAGTCACGACCTGCGCACGCCCATCAACGGCATTCGCGGTATGGTCGAGGTGGGCAATGCCAACGCGGACGACTTGCAAAAGCAGACTGAGTGCCGCTCAAAGATCTGGACGGCGTCGGGACTGCTGCTCGACCTTGCGAACGAGGCACTCGATATGAGCCGCTTGGAGAGCGGGCAGGTCGACCTGAATCTCGTGCCTACAGATATGGTGGCCCTCAACCGTGAGGTGTGCGATATCCTGGAGCGCCAGGCCGAGGAGCGCCTGGTGACAATTATCTGCGACCAACGGACTCTTGATCATCCCTATGCCCGGGTGAGCGTGACGCACCTCAAGCGCCTGTTGCTCAATATTGCCGGTAATGCCGTCAAGTACAACCGCCAGGGCGGCTATGTTCGCCTGACATGCCGCGAGGTGGAGCCGGTGGACGGTGTCCCCGTCTATGAATACACGATCGCCGATAACGGCATTGGCATGAGCGAGGAGTTTCAACAGCACCTCTACGATCCGTTCAGCCGCGAGGAACAACAGGTGGAAGGCGCTTCATCGGGAACTGGCCTGGGCGCGTCTATTGCCAAACAGTTGGTCGAGCTTATGGGCGGAACCATGAGCTTTACGAGCGCCTTGGGGCAGGGGACGACGTTTACCATTTGCCTGCCGTTTGAGAAGTGCAAGAGTTCCGAGATTCCCCAGGCAGTTCGCGTGGATGCAGGCGACAGCGACGTGCTCCAGGGCCTGCGCGTTTTGCTCGTAGAGGATAACGACCTGAATGCCGAGATCGCACAGTTTACGCTCGACCGCGCCGGTGCCGTCGTGACACATGTCAAAGATGGCGAGTCTGCCGTCGAGACGTTTGCCGCGAGTGCGCTGCACGAGTACGACGTGGTATTGATGGACATCATGATGCCCGGCATCGATGGCCTTGAGGCCACGCGTCAGATTCGAGCGCTCGATCGCGAGGACGCCGCGACCACGCCGATTATCGCCGTGAGCGCCAATGCCTTTGCCGACGACCGTAGGCTTTCGCGCGAGGCGGGCATGAACGCGCATCTGAGCAAACCCGTGAGTTCTCAGGATCTCGTTGAGGCGCTTGCGCACATAGCTGCCGACGCTTCATAAACAAATGGCTCGGTTCCAATACTGGTTGGAACCGAGCCATTTTGCTATTTGCAGGACCTGTTTTTGGGCTTACTTTTCTTGAATCTGCTTGCCGCAAAGGTGCTCAATCGAAATCTCATAGAGTTGGACGCCCTTGATGTCTTTGGCGATTTCCTCTTCGACTTCTTCGGCGGAAGGGTAATACTTAAGCGCGAGCTGGCGGACTTTGTCCTCGATAAACGAAGGCGTCTCGTTTACCAGACGGCAACGGCCAAAGACCACGGTACTCATAACATAGGGAGCCCAGTCATCGTCCTTGTACCACTCGTTGCCGTAAACGGTAAAGCAGACTTTGTCATCACGCCTGAGTGAATCGACCTTGTGGCCAGCCTTGGCGCCATGGAAATAAATCTTGTCGTGCTCGGTGTCAAAGAAGTAGTTGACGGGAATGGCATACGGGTAGCCATCGTCGCCGTTGACGGCAAAGACGCCGCGCTTGCAGGTGGTCAGCAGTTCACGTGCTTCCTCGTCAGTGATGGCGCGTTTCTTTCGACGTAAGGGCCTAAACATCGTTGGCTTCCTTTCTAACTGTGCATGGTGGGTGGGCACAAACTATAGCGAAACAGTTCCGTTTTTCTTGATGCGGGCGAGGATGTTTTTGAGCTTGTTAAAGTCGAGCGGTTTGGGCAGATGGGCGTTCATGCCGGCATCGTGTGCCGCCTTGGCGTCCTCGGCAAAGGCATTGGCGGTGAGCGCGATGATGGGGATGTCGGCTGCATCGGCCTTCTCGCTCAGACGAATCGCGCGAGTTGCCTCGTAGCCATCCATACCCGGCATCATGATGTCCATCAGGATCGCATCGAAGCTGCCGGCGGGACGACTAGTGTATAGTTCGACCGCTTCTTTGCCGTCGGCGGCGCGAGTTACGACGATGCCTTCGCTTTCGAGCAGGGCTTGGGCAATTTCGGCATTGAGCTCGTTGTCTTCGGCCAAAAGAACGTTCATGCCGGCAAGCGAGCAGCTGATCGCCTGCTCGTCCGCACCTTCTCTTGCCTGAGGGTTCTTGTCGATATCGAGCGGAATCTGGACGTTGAACGTACTTCCCACGCCGACCTCGCTCGAAATCTCAATCGTGCCGCCCATCATGTCTATGAGCGATTTGACGATCGGCATGCCCATGCCAGTTCCCTGAAATTTACTGCGGGCATCGTTGCCCTCTTGGGCAAACGGTTCGTAGATGTGCTTAAGAAACTCGGGCGACATGCCGATGCCGGTGTCCGAAACGCTAAAGCAAAAGAGCACCTGGCTATCATCGATCGGTTTAATCTGCGATGCAAAAGCGACAGTTCCGCCATCTTTGTTGTACTTGATGCTGTTGTCGAGCAGGTTGACAAGGATCTGCCGAATATGGGTGGGGCTGCCGATCATATATTGGTCGACAGCGTAGGGCTCGCTGGTGTCGAGCATGGTTATGCCGCGGTCCGATGCGCGGAGCTTGCACAGTACGAGCGCATTGTCGCACAGCTCTTTAAGGTTGAATGATTCGTGCTCGAGCGTCACTTTGCGCTCCTCGATCCTGCCCATCTCGAGGATGTCGTTAATCAGTGACAGCAGGTGATTGGCGGCAACGCGCGCCTTGGCGCGGCTTTCGCGGGCGACCTGCATGTCGCCTTCTCTCAATTCCTCAATTTCGATAAGGCCCAGGATGCCGTTGAGCGGCGTGCGGATGTCGTGGCTCATGCGCGTGAGGAAAGCGGTTTTGGCGGCGTTGGCGGCATCGGCTTTCTGCCGTTCCTCCTGTGCGCGGTAAAGCGACCAGACAAGGATGACGATGCCGGTGAGCAAAATGCAGATGACGACTGCCGCAATGACGATGCGGTTGCGGTAGAGAAGTCGGAACGCATCCGATTCTTGCGCCGAGTACGATGTGGGGAAATAGCTGTTTGCAGAGAGCGATTCACCTGCATTGACGATGCCCTTATTGATGATTCCCAGCAGCTCGGGCTTGCCGCGCGAAATTAAACACGATAGTTGCGCCGTGTTGGTGAGTTCCTGTGTTTCGAAATCCTCGATGTCGTAGATGTCGCGGAGAGTTTCCAGGCGCGTGCTGGGGACAATGATGCAACGTGCCTTCCCCTCATCGAGGGCTTTGAGCACCTCGCCGTCATTCGAATACTCGGTTACCGTTGCGTTCGGAAAGAGACTTTCGAGCTCAAAACGGTTAACGATTGTGCTCTTTGTACAAGCGATGTTCTTAAGGTCGCTGTTCAGGTTTTTGCCATTGTGAATGGCGGTCAGCGAAACCGTTCCCATCGAGTTTGACTGGATGACCCCTGTCTGCTCGGCGAGCCAGTAGTCGCGAAACAACGGCAGGGCGACATCGATGGTTCCGTTGGAAAGGGCTTTGATCATTTGCTTGTTGTTCGAGAGTGCGATTGTTTTGACCGTAATGTCAAACTTGTCGTGCAACGTCGTTGCAAGCGAGGCGAGCGACCCTTCCATCTCGCCGTCGTCATTTTGCGTACAGTAGGGAAGTTGGTTTTTAAGATAGCCGAGCGTGATGGTATTGCCGTTTTCTTTGAGCCAGGTGGTCTCGGTGCCGGTGAGCGATGACGAGCCACTGTTTTGGGTCGAGTAACTCGTTTTGACTTCCTCGTTATAGCGCGGGTTATCGCGGGCGATGGTCGTCATGGCGGCGTTGATGTCGTTCATCAGGTCAGGGCGGCTTTTGGGAACGGCAAAATAGTAGTCGCTCGAGCCTACGTAGAACATGGGTGACGCATCGGGCGACGAAATGGTGTCGTTCATGATGACGGCGTCGACCTCGCCGTCTGCAAGCGCCTCAAAGAGGGCGCTGCCGGTGTCGATTTCTTTATAGGTGCAGGTAACGTCTTCGTTGGCGAGCCACTGCTGGCCGACGATAGTTTGCATAACGCCAGAGTTGCAGCCGATGGTGAGGCCTTGGAGCGCCTGAGGGTCACCCTTGGCTAGATCGTCGCGGTCGGGCCTGGCGTAGATATAGTAGCGCTCGGTGCCCTCGGGATTTGAGGAAAAGAGCAGCTTCTGCTCGCGTTCTGCCGAATACGAGATGTTGGGCATGAGGTCGATTTCGCCTGCCTCGAGCATGTCCATAAGCTCGGAGAAGGTGCCGCTAACGTATTCGTATTGCCAGCCCTTTGTGTAATACGAGAGGGTCTGGAGGTACTCGTAGCCCCATCCCGAGAGGCGCTCGCCCGGCGTGCCTTCCTGGAAGCCTTTGTTGTTGACGAGCCAGCCAACGCGGACCGTCTTGACCTGGTGGTCGGAGTCGGCGGCAAAGGCGGGGGCAGGCATGACGGCGCTCAGTACGGTGAGTACGGCAACCGCGACGGCTAGGGTGCGATATAGAGCCAAACGAAGGATGGCGGAAGGTTTCACATGTAATCCTATCGAGTCGAGACAGTATCACATAAGGATACCAGCTCAACCTGCCCACTCAGCCACCGCACCGCTAAACGGTCAGGTAGTCATTGGGGACGTTCTTGTTTGACTAGTCATTTAAGAACGTCCCCAATGACTAGTTCCGTTTGCGGGGGAGGCGTGGGACAATACCGAGCGAATGTGATTGGGCGTCTGGGAAAAGAGGTCGCGATGAACAAGTTGAGGACGCTTGCTGACGTGTTGCGCCAGGCTGGCTTTGCGCGCATCACGGGCCTGTTTCTCGTCTTCTATCTGCTGTGCTCGACGGCCGTCTGGCTGTCCGAGCC
>CATXML010000070.1 GCA_958372035.1 uncultured Collinsella sp.
CGGATTGGCCTCGGTAAGCGTGCCGTTCTTTTAAAAGACAATGTTATCGGCCTTGTCAAACGACTCAAAGTACTTCGCGCCCTTGACCATGACGCCCATCTTGGCAGCATCGCTCATAGCGGTCATGACGGCAACGGAACCCGTGAGCTTGAGTGCGCACGAGTAGTCGACCATCAGTGCCGCCGAGGTCTTGATGAGGCTGCGGGTAGTAAGCGCAACTAGGCCCGCGAGCAGGAAGTTCCACGGGACGATCTTGTTGGCAAGGTCCTCCATATGCGACTGGCCCTCGGACTTGAGCGAGTCGGCCGTCTGCACGAGCGAGACGATTGAGCGCAGTTTGGTTTGCGCCGTATTGGCGCGCACGCGCACCAAGATGCCGCCGTCTTCCACGACGGTACCGGCGAACACGTCGTCGCCCACGCTGCGCTCGACGGCCAGCGGCTCGCCGGTCAGGGTCGCCTGGTTGACCATAGCGCTCCCCTGCTCGACAACACCGTCGATGCAGATGGACATGCCGGTGCGCACGGCGACCAGATCGCCGGGCTCAAGCTCGGTCGCGGCAACGCTTACCTCGGTGTCGCCGACAACCTTTTGCGCCTTGTCGGGCACATCGAGCAGCGAGTTGATGAGCTCGTTTTCACTCATGGCGCGGGTGTAGTCCTCGAGCAGCTCGCCCACGTTGAGCAGGAACATCGTCTGGCCCGCGGTGTCGACATCACGCTTGACGAACGAAATGCCGATGGCCGAAGCGTCGAGCACGGGAACGGTCAGGCGCGGCTGCGCGAGCTCACGGAGGGCGGCGCGCAAAAAGGTCATGTAACCGGCCACGACAAACACCGCACGCAGGGGCGTGGGCAAAAACCAGCGACGTGCGTAGTGGGCGCCGACAAGTGTGGCAAGATCCATGACGAGCTTGTGCTTGCGCGGCTCGAGTTGTATCACGTAGCCCGTCTTTGCGTCGGCAATGGCCTGAGCGTCGAGCGCACCGACGGCGGCCAGCACGGCATCGCGTCGCGGCTCGTCGTACTCCAGCGCCATCTGGCCAATGCGGCCATACACGCGCACCTTGCGCACGCCGTCGATGTCGCCACCAAGCTTAAGAAGCGCATCGAGATCGCTCTCTGGCACAGGACCCGCCAACTGGAGGCGGGTCCTGCCGGGGATCTCGCTGATAATCGAGAATCTCATAGTTTGTGCCTGGAAGCGCTACTCAGCTGCGTTGTCCGCGGCGGCCTCGCTCTGGGTGATGTAAGCAGCCTCGGCAACCATGTCGTCGACATTAGCCTTGGCCTGCTCGACCATGTCCTGGTAGCCGTTCTTGATGCGCATGCCGCACGCGATACCCTGCACGCAGGCATTCTTGACCGGAGCGCTGGTAAGCAGCTTGATGCCGGCCGTGCCAAGCAGAAAACCGCCACCAACAAGCAGGGTGTTAAACGTCGACTTCTTCATGTTGCTTCTCCCTTTTGCCGCATGGGGCGCGGCATGGTGCCTTAGCACCCGAGTTCATCAGTTAGCTCGAGCACGCTTTTGAAATACCTTAATTCTATCTAACTATCTAGGTCAGCCATGGCTAACCTTTTGAAAATTAACGATGCGGAGTAACCGATTGTCAATGTGACAAAGGGACTGTTCCTTTGCCCCTTCTTACAGCTGCCAGGCAGCCGCTTCCTTTTGCAGCGCAACCATGCGGGCGAATTCTCCACCTGCCGCCTTGAGCTGCGCCGGAGTGCCCTGCTCGGCAACCACACCATCCTTGAGTACAACGATCTTATCGGCATTTTCTACCGTGCGCATACGGTGGGCGATCACGATAACTGTCTTTCCTGCGAGCAGGCGGGAGAGCGCCTGCTGCACCACGGTCTCGTTCTCCACATCCAAACTCGCCGTCGCCTCGTCCAGCAACACAATCGGCGCATCTTTGAGCAGCGCGCGGGCGATGGAGATGCGCTGGCGCTCGCCGCCGGACAGCTTGGAGCCGTTCTCGCCGATCATGGTGTCATAGCCCTGCGGCATGCGGCTCACAAACTCGTCGCAGTTGGCGGCACGCGCGGCAGCAAGCACTTCCTCATCGGTGGCATCGCGACGACCAAGACGGATGTTTCCCATCACCGTGTCGTCAAAGAGCAGCACGTCTTGGAACACAATGGCGTAGTCGCGCAGCAGTACCTCGGGATCAACGCTCGCAACATCCACGCCACCCACGGTGACCGTGCCTTCGGTGGCATCCCAAAAACGCGCGGCCAGGCGGCTCACCGTAGACTTACCGGAACCCGAAGGACCGACCAGCGCCGTAACTTCGCCTTCCTTGGCGGTAAAGCTCACATCGGTAAGAACTTTCTCGCCGGCGCGGCCGTCCTCGCCCGCACCATAGCCAAATGCCACATGATCAAACACCACGTCATGACCTACGGGCTCAAACTGCTCGCTGCCCCGCGCCACGGGCTCTTCCATGATGGAGCGCATGCGCTTGGCCGACGACTCGGCGACAAACAGCTCCGACACGAGCATAAGGGCCTGATCAAACGGCGCGTAGATACGGCTCACCATAAGCAGGAAGGCAAACATCACCAAAAAGTCGACCTGCCCGGAGGCGACCATCGTGGCGCCCGTGACCAACGTGGTGGCTATCCCCAGGCGCAGGATGGCAAAGGCGGAGTTGACCAAAAGCCCGTTGGCGAGCTCGCCTTTGGTGGTCTCGCGCTCCTCGGCATCGATCACGGCGTTAAGCCCCTCAAGATAATGGGCCTCCTGGTTGGTGGCGCGAATCTCGCGCACGCAGTCGAGCGTCTCCTGGATCGCCTCGGTGACCTTGACCTTCTCGGCGCGCACACGGTCGAACACCGGGGTCATGGGGCCGCGTGTTAGATACAGCACGGCAAAGGCCACGGGAACGCTCCAAAACGCCGCGATCGCCAGCTGCCAGCAAAAGAGCAGCGACGCCACGAACACAATGGCGCTTGCGATGACGGCACCCCAAAGCTCTCCCAGCACGTGGCTGTAGGCGTGCTCCATAGTCTGAACGTCGCCCATGATGGTTTCGGTTAGATCGGCCAGATCACGACGGCCGAAAAACGACAACGGCAGTTTGCGCAAGCGCTCGGCAATCCCCATGCGCTGCTTGCCGCACTCCTCGTAAAAGATGCAGTAGGTGTAGTAATACTGCTGCCAGTTAGAGGCAAAGAGCAACACAAAAAAGACCAGGAGGCCGCCCACGATCGGCAGGGCATCCGGCAGGTCAGCCCCGCTGGCGAGATGCTCGACAAAGCCGGCCATAACCAGGAATAAAAAGCCCATGCCGGCCATGGTAATGAGATTAGTGAGCGTGGTCCAGAAAATGCCGCGTTTTACGCCGGCGACGCCTTTATCGGATAGGAAATACTTCTTTTGGAATGAGGCGAACATTTAGGCCTCGCCTCCCTTCGTGACGGCGGCATCCGCGGTCGCTGCAGTGATTTTCCAGCTCGCGGCCTGTTCGTATTCGGCCCACATCTTGGCGTATAGACCCTTTTGGGACAGCAGCTCGGCATGGGTGCCGGCCTCCTGCACGCTACCTTGGTTGAGCACCACGATCTTGTCGGCCCCCACCACGGTAGAAAGCCGGTGCGCGATCATAATGACCGTGCGACCCGCCGCCAGCTTGCTAAAGGCGCGCTGGATGAGCGCCTCGTTCTCGGGGTCGGCAAACGCCGTGGCCTCATCGAGCACCACGATAGGAGCGTCTTTAAGGATCGCGCGGGCGAGTGCCACGCGCTGGACCTCGCCGCCCGAAAGATATGCTCCGCCGGCGCCGAGCATGGTGTTGATGCCCTGTGGGAGCTTGGCCACAATGTCGTCGCACTGAGCTGCGGAGAGGGCCGCACGCACTTCGTCGTCAGTGGCCGTAGGCTTGGAGGCGCGCACGTTATCGGCAAGTGTTTGCCGGAACAGCTGGTTGGTCTGGAACACGAAGGCGACCTGGTCCATAAGCTCGTTCGGATCCATATCGCGAACGTCCACACCGCCTACGAGCACTCGACCCGAGGAAACATCCCAAAAACGCGGGATCAGGCTTGCACAGGTTGACTTGCCGCCTCCCGAAGGACCCACAAGCGCGAGGGTACTACCCGCGGAAACGCTAAAACTCGCATGGTTGACGGCAGGCGCCTCGGCGCCCTCGTAGGTAAAGCTCACATCCTCAAATCGCACGTCGCTGCTGGCAGGGTACTTGGGTTGAGCGGGCACGGAGAGCTGCTTGGAATCCATGACGCTTCGGATGCGAGCCAGCGAATCGGCACTCATCTGAGAGGCCTCGCCCACAAACATGAGCTTGGTCATGGCCGTCGGCACCACGGCCGAAAATATCGCGTAAAACGTGAAGTTGGCCATAAAATGCGCGAAGTCCGTCTCGCCCGGCGCCAACAGCAACGCCACGGGCAACAGGAATGCCACAAGACCATTGAGCGCGGTAAGGTTGAGTACCTGCGGACCTCGACAGAACGTGCCCGAATAGTTTTGCGCCATGTCGGCGTATTCGGCGATCGCGTCGTGGAACGCCTTAAAGGAATAGACCGTCTGCTGAAACACCTTGACCACGGGAATGCCGCGTACGTATTCGGTACCGGTCTTGTTCATCTTGACCAGCGCGCCCATGTAGGCCTTCATAAACTCGCCGCCCTTGCCGCTCATCATGGTGGCCATGGCGCCAAGCGAAACGACGACCGAGATAAGGCACGCCGCGCCCAAACGCCAATCGAGGGCGAAAAGCAGCACGAGCAGACCTGCAACCATGGCGGTGGCGCCGGCGATATCGGGTAGCATGTGTGCGAGCAGCGTCTCGGTTGAGGCGGCGCATCCGTCTACGATACGGCGCAGCTCACCGGTGGCATGCGTGTCAAAGTAGCCGAGCGGCAGCTTAAGCAGATGCTCGCTCGTAGCCTTGCGGATATTGGACGCGCAGCGAAACGCGGATAGGTGCGTACACATGAGTCCCACGAAATAAACCACAATGCTCGCCAGGGCAAAGCCCACAGCCCACCAACCATACATCGCGATGTCGGTGGCCTCGCTCCAGTTAGGCGCCACGGCGATAAGGTCTCGCGCAACAAACCAGATACACACGTACGGGCCAAAGCTCAGCAGCTGCGAGAGCGCCGAGAGAGCCATGCCCAAATATGTTAGGAATTTACGGTCGCCGGCATATGCAAGCAGCTCGCCGATGCCGCCGCCTTCCCTTTTTGATCCCTTTGCCATGAGATTCCTTTCTAACGGCTTGAGAGTTAACCGTTAGAAACTTATCATTGGCGTGTTAGCCGAGGCACACAATCGAGCCAGGCGTGGACGTTTCCGCAAAGGAAGGGGACGCTTTTGAAAATGCGGCGGGCAGCAACCGATATAACCGAGCTCTACGCACCGCAGTTTGAGCAGTTTGGCCTGCAGCTTTCCGGCAAGGGCGCCGTCTTTACCGGTGAGGTGGCAAACGATCGGGCGCACGGACGCGCATGGATCATGCCCCTTTCCCCCACCTGCATCGTCATGGAGCATTTCATTACCCCGATGCACAACATGCACCTAGCCGAATACACGCCCGAACCGTACGCGTGCGTGAGCGAGGTCAGCGCGCCCACGCTCATATGCATGCCCAAGGCTGGCATAACGCCTGCGAACCTTAAGCCACTGCGCGGGCCGTGGCCGAACAGCGCGGTGTGCAGCTTTATCCAAGATAGCTGCGGCGAGGAGCTAAGTCCGCTGTTTGCAGGGCAGCTTTATCACTCGCGCTCGGTGCTCTTTTTGCCTGGATTTTTTGACGAACTGGAGCACCGCTATCCCACCGAGTTCGCGGGAATCTTCGAGGCGTTTGCCGAGCCATGGCACGAGGAGGCGACGTCTGCCATCTGCCACACGCTGCGTCGGATTAACGAGGAACGCGCCCGTACCGTAGGCGGACACGTCTATATGCAAGGCATCGTGGAGACCATGGTCGCGGAGCTCGCCTGTTCGCGCGCGGCCCACAAGCAGGCGCGGCAGGCGGCAGACACACGCGTCAGCATAACCATTGCCGAAGAAGCAACGGCAATGATTGAGCGCGCGCTCGACAAAGGCAGACGTGTGGGTATCAACGAGGTGGCCGAGAGGCTCTACACAAGCCGCTCCAAACTATGCGCCACCTTTAAGGCCCAAACTGGCGAGTCCCTGGGCGCCTACATTCGCAGACGCCGTATAGAGCGAGCACAGGACCTTTTGGCCGATAGCGCGCTCACGATAGCGCAGGTGGCAGAGCGTCTAGGCTACCCTCAGCAGGCCGCCTTCACCCAAGCCTTCAAGCAACACACCGGCACCACCCCCACCGCCTGGCGTTCCCAACATATATAAAGAATGAAGGCGCCAACGGCGCCCTCATTCACCAAATTCCATTCAGCCCCACCTGACCCGGAAGGCCGAGTCGTTGCAGAACCCGGGGGCCCCCCGGGGGGGGGGGGGGGGGGGAAAATGGGGGGGCGGGCCGAAAAAAGACCCGAAA
>CATXML010000071.1 GCA_958372035.1 uncultured Collinsella sp.
CTGCGATATGGTCGGCCACACCGGCGTGTTCGATGCTGCGGTCAAGGCCGTGGAAGCCGTTGACACTGCTGTGGATCAGGTGGTCACTGCTGTGCTGAAGGCCGGCGGCTGCGCCTTCATCACCGCCGACCATGGCAACGCCGATCACATGTTTGACGTTGCTTCCGACGGTTCCAAGCATCCGTTTACGGCTCACACCACCAACCGCGTGCCGTTCATCATCGTTGATGATAAGGCCAAGCTCACCGGTATCGAGGACGGCCGTCTTTCGGATATCGCTCCGACCATGCTCACCATGGCTGGTATTGAGCCTTCCGCCGAGATGACGGGTCGCGTGCTCGCCACCGAGGCCTAATAGAAAACAAATACCGTTTTCTAGTAAGGGGGTTGTCCACAACCGGACGACCCCCTTTTTTGGTATTTCTGCCATTTCTACCCCGTCCCTAAATGGCAGGTGGGGGAGTGTTGAAGGTTGTGGTACAGTACTGGAGTTTGAGTTGTTCTATTAAGGAGCTTATCTATGGGTCCGTTCCAGATTCTTCTGTTTGTCGTTTGGGCTGTTTCTGCCGTGGCGCTGACGATTCTCGTTCTGATGCATTCCGGTAAGGGCACCGGCGTTTCGGATATGATCGCTAGCTCGCTGTATAACTCCAGCTCTGCCACGGGCGTCATGGAGCAGAACCTCGATCGCCTGACGGTAATTATGGCCGTCGTTTTTGCCGTGTGTGTCGTTCTGTGCATGTTCTTCTTCCCGCAGGGTATCGTCGGCTACTAAGCATCGGCGTATATACGTTTGTAAAGGGTCCCGCATGTGCGGGGCCCTTTTTGTTTACAGACTTGTAACAGAGTCAAAATATCCCCACATACTTCGCCCAACTAAAGAAATTCTCGACCGTTAACCGGAATTAGCCCCAAATCGTGCATAAAATGCGCTACTGTATTGCAAAACGTTGGTCTGTTGTGCATAACCAGCCATAGCAGCGGGCGGCGTTTTGATGGTTCGGATCGGATTGTCTCGACATATGTCCGACTGAACATTTCTTTGTCCTATCTCATAAGGAGGATGGCATGGCTGATTCTATGTTCCACCAGCCCGTTATGGGTCGTCGCGCCTTTGTCGGCGGTACCCTTGCTGCGAGCTCCATGGCTTTTCTTGCCGCATGCGGCAAGAAGGGCGGCGACACTTCCGGTTCTGAGTCCGGTTCGACGCTGAACTTCTACATCAACAACCCGGTCTGCATCGACCCCTACAACGTCCAGGAGGATCAGGGCACTCAGGTCGAGTACCAGCTCTTCGACGCTCTGACGGAGTACGACCCCGAGAAGGGCGAGATCGTTCCGCTGGCTTGCGAGTCCTTTGAGGCTAACGACGACGCCACCGAGTTCACCTTCAAGATCAAGAAGGCTAAGTTCCACAACGGTGACGACGTTACCTCCAAGTCCTTCAAGCTCGGTTGGGAGCGTCTAGTCAACACCAAGTCGGCCATCGCCACCGAGTATGGTCCTTCCGAGGTCTCCTATCACCTTTCCATGGTTGAGGGCTATGACGATCTGCTTGCCGGCAACGCTACCGAGCTCAGCGGTGTTACCTGCCCCGACGATGAGACCCTCGTCGTCAAGCTGTCTTCCGCTTACGCCGACTTCCCCTTCGTCGCCTCTCACCCGGCTCTGTCCCCGGTTCCCGAGTGCGCCGAGTCCGATGTCAAGAGCTTCTACCTTGCCCCGGTCGGTAACGGCCCGTTCATGATGGACGGTAAGTGGGAGGATGGCCAGGAGATCAACCTCAAGAAGTTTGACGATTACTATGGCGACAAGGCCAAGATCGATGGCATCCACTTCCAGGTCATCAAGGACATGGAGACCGCTTACAAGGAGTTCCAGGCCGGTAACCTCGATGTCTGCGACGTTCCCGTTGCTCAGATCGACGCCGCCAAGAAGGACCGTGGCGAGTCCAAGGACGGCTACACCATGGGTGACGGCGAGCATATGCTGCTCGGTGCCGAGCCTTCCACGTACTATCTGACCTGCAACACCACGGCCGAGCCGTTCAATAACGCCGACCTGCGCAAGGGCATCTCCCTGGCCATCAACCGTGAGGCCATCTGCAAGACCATCTACAAGGGTACCCGTACCCCCGCCGACGGTATTGTTCCTCCGGGAATCGCCGGCTACAAGGAGGGCGCATGGGAGTTCTGCGCCTATGACGTCGACAAGGCTAACGAGTACCTCGACAAAGTCGCTCCCGCTGGCGCTAACGGTGGTCACAAGGAGATCATGGAGTCCATCATCGGCGACCTCGCCAAGGTTGGCGTTACCGCTGTCTCCGATACCCCTGAGTGGTCTGCCCTGCTCGAGCAGTATCAGAACTTCAACTATCAGTTCGGCCGTCTGGGCTGGATCGCCGATTACCCGATCATGGACAACTTCCTGTACCCGCTGTTCCACTCCGACTCCCTCGGTGGCGACAACCGCTCCGGTTACAGCAACCCCGAGTTCGATGCCAAGGTCGACGAGGCCCGCACCACGGTTGATGACGAGGAGCGCATCGCCAAGATGCGGGAGGCCGACGCCATGGTCGCTGCCGACTGCCCGGTCATCCCGGTGATGTTCTACACGCACACCATCGCTGGCTCTGACCGCGTCAAGCATCTCTATGTTGATCCGCAGAAGCACGCCGATCTGGGTACCGCCGAGCTCGCCTAAGGGTTTTGCAGCTTCCGTGAGGGTCAAGTATTTACGTAGACCTCATGGGAAACATACAGTTCTCCCTAACCTGGGGTAAACTGGCTGATGGTAATTTTGGGATGCCGGTCTGGCGATCGGCATCCCATTTAGGTTAATCCCTAGATAGGGGAGTGGTATGGGTAAGTACATCGTTAAACGTGTGCTTCAGTTCATCCCGGTGTTTTTGGGCGTTACGCTGATTCTGTTCGCCCTCCAGAATATCGTGCCGGGAGATCCGATCAAGCTGATCGGTGGAGACAAGGCTCTGTCCCCCGAGGTGGAGCTTCAGCTTCGCGTTCGCTATCACCTGGTCCAGACGGACGAGGACGGCAACGCGATCCTTGACGAGAACGGCGACCCCGTTCAAACGTCGCTCGTGGACCGTTACTTGTATTACATGAACGGCCTGCTTCATGGCGATCTGGGCAATTCGTACCAGCGCAAGCTGCCGGTTACGGAAATCTTTGCCCAGAAGTATCCGTATACGGTCAAACTTGCCGCGTGCGCCATCGTGCTCGAGGCAATCATGGGTATCGGTGCGGGTATCATTTCGGCGGTTAAGCGTTATTCCTTCTGGGATATTTTGGTAACGCTCACCACGTCGATTCTCGTTGCCGTCCCAGCCTTCTGGCTCGGTATGTTGCTGCAGCTGTTCTTTGGCGTCATTCTCAAGGACGCCACGGGCGGTGCATTCTCCATGCCGATCTCGGGTGCCGGCGGTTCCAGCTCTCAGTATCAGGATTGGATGCACTATGTGCTTCCGACCATTACGCTGGCTTCGGTTTCGACCGCTTATGCCGCCCGCATTATGCGCTCGCAGCTGCTTGACGTCATGAACCAGGATTACATCCGTACGGCAAAGGCCAAGGGTCTCTCCAATCGCGCGATCATTATCAAGCATGCGCTTAAGAATGCACTCATCCCCGTCGTTACCTATATTGGTGTCGACTTCGGCGGCATGCTTTCGGGCGCCATCCTGACCGAGACGGTCTTTAACTGGCCCGGCATCGGCTTCGAGGTCTACCGCGCCATTAGCATGCGCGACTGGCCCATCGTTATGGGCGGCGTTACGCTCATTGTTGTCGTCGTTATGGTGATCAACCTGCTCGTCGACATTAGCTATGCATTCCTCGACCCGCGCATCCGCCTTGGCGGTCCGTCGGATAAGGCCTAAGGGAGGTACGTCTCATGCAGGAAACTGATTCTCAGTCTCAGGAGCAGGCTACCGCCACCAAGGCCGCATCTGCTCCCGCCAAGTCCCGCACGCTGTGGGGCGACGCTTTTAAGCGTCTTCGTAAGAACAAGCTCGCCGTTATCGGTGTCTGCTGGATCATCATCGTTGTTGTGGTCGCCCTGACCGCCGATCTGTGGGCTAAGCCCTGGCTCGGCTCTCCTACGGCTTCTGACTCGACGACCATGGCCGAGACTTCGCTGCTGGCTCCGTGTGCCGAGCACCCGTTTGGCACCGACTCTCTTGGTCGTGACATTCTCGTCCGTGTTATCTACGGTGCACGCGTTTCGCTTTCCGTCGGTATTATGGCCACCGCCATCTCCACGGTGATCGGTCTGGTCATGGGCGCCCTGGCCGGTTTCTATGGCGGCATCTGGGATACGATCATCATGCGCTGTGCGGACATCTTCCTGGCGTTCCCGTACGTGCTGTTCGTTGTTGCCATGATTGCCGTTATCGGTCGTGGTCTTCAGAATGTCTTTATCGCCATCGGCATTCTCGGCTGGCCTTCGATTGCGCGCGTCTTCCGATCCGCGATCCTGACGGTCAAAGAGAACGACTATGTTGACGCCGCTCGCGCTATGGGTGCATCCGATGCGCGTATCGTTATGCGCCATATCTTCCCGAACTCCGTTGCTTCTATCGTGGTCTATGCGACCATGAACATTGGTGGCGCTATTCTGACCGAGTCTGCCCTGTCCTTCCTCGGTATGGGCGTTATTCCGCCTACGCCTTCGTGGGGCTCTATGATTCAGGACGGTCAGCAGTATCTTCTGACTGCTCCCTGGATGATGATCATGCCCGGTCTGGCAATTCTCTCGACGGTGCTCGCCTTCACCCTGTTGGGTGACGGTCTGCGCGACGCCCTCGACGTCAAGATGAAGGACGCATAAGGATGAAGAAGAACAAGAACTATGTGGACCTGAAGGACCAGCCTGTTCCCGAGGGCCAGCATCTGCTCGAGGTCGATGACCTTAAGATGTATTTCCATACCGAGGATGGCGTCGTTCGCGCTGTCGACGGTGTCTCCTACACGCTCGATCGCGGCGAGACCTTGGGCGTCGTCGGTGAGTCCGGCTCCGGTAAGTCCGTGACCGCCATGACCATCATGGGCCTCATTTCGATGCCTCCGGGAAAGATCGAGGGCGGCGACGTTCGCTATCGCGGTCGTTCTATCCTCGAAATGACCGAGGAAGAGATGCAGCACATTCGCGGTAACGATATCGCGATGATCTTCCAGGATCCTATGACCTCCTTGAACCCGGTCTATAAGATCGGTAAGCAGGTGGGCGAGGGTCTTCGCTTGCACCGTGGCTATTCCAAGCAGGAGGCGCTCAAGCGTGCCACCGAGCTTTTGGACCTCGTTGGCATTCCCGAGCCCGAGAAGCGTGTCAACGAATACCCGCACCAGTTCTCCGGCGGTATGCGTCAGCGCGTCATGATCGCCATGGCCCTTGCCTGTGATCCCGATATTCTGATTGCCGACGAGCCCACGACTGCCTTGGACGTTACCATTCAGGCTCAGATTATTGAGCTTATGCAGGAGATGCAGGAGAAGAACGGCAACGCCATCATCATGATTACCCATGACCTGGGTGTTGTCGCCGATATGGCCGATAAGATCATGGTTATGTACGCCGGCCGTCCTGTCGAGTTCGGTACTGCTGAGGAAATCTTCTACGAGAGCCGCCACCCCTACACCTGGGGCCTTATCCGCTCCATCCCGGAACAGGCCATCGATGAGAAGAAGCCTCTTACGCCGATTCACGGCAACCCGCCTTCGCTCATGAACTTGCCTGAGGGCTGCGTTTTCTCTCCTCGTTGCCCCTATGCGACGGACAAGTGCCGCAAGCAGCGCCCCGAGCGCGTTGTCACCGAGTCTGGTCATTACTCTGCGTGCCACTACTCCGGTGACCCCGAGTTCCTCAAGAACGCTCCTGAGACGTCCCGTACGCGCAAGGATTCCAAGAAGGGAGGCGAGGCGTAATGGCAGATACCAACGAGCGTACTCCGCTGCTGAAGGTCGAGCACCTCTCTAAGGAGTTTCCCGCTGAGTCCGGCATGTTCGCCAAGCGCTTCTCTAAGCGTGTCGTCTCTGCTGTGAATGACATTTCGTTCGAGATTTATCCGGGCGAGACCTTTGGCCTGGTCGGCGAGTCTGGTTGCGGTAAGTCCACCACGGGCCGCACCATCATGCGCCTGACCAAGCCGACGGCCGGCAAAGTGTTCTTCCAGGGCAAAGATGTTGCCGAGATGAGCAAGCATGAGATTAAGGACATGCGTCGCGAGATGCAGTTCATCTTCCAGGACCCCTATGCTTCGCTCAATCCTCGTATGACCATTGGCGAGATCGTCTCCGAGCCCATGACCATTCATGGCGTGGGTACCAAGGAAGAGCGTATCGAGCGCGTCCGCGAGCTTCTCGACGTTGTCGGTCTGAACCCCGAGCACATCAACCGCTATCCGCACGAGTTCTCCGGCGGTCAGCGTCAGCGTGTCGGCATCGCCCGCGCCTTCGCTTTGAAGCCCAAGCTGATC
>CATXML010000072.1 GCA_958372035.1 uncultured Collinsella sp.
ATGCCCTCATGTCCAAACGCTCGGTGTCGACCAGCGTTCCGTCCATGTCAAAAATAACAGCCTTGATCATATCGGTCCCCCATCGACTCTCGCTGTCGCATTGCCGCAACTCTACCGCATTTGGCAACTTGTATATAACGTATATAGCATATTGCACTTTCGTTACATAGATAGAAGTCTTATGACAAGCGGCTCGGTAGGATTATAGTTTTCGACCGAGTACTCAACGGCAAGGATCGATTCATGCTTTCAGACACCACCGCACCTGCAGAGGGGCTTCAGGACAAACTCACAGCGCTCGAGCAGCTGCTTTTGGCATACGGACGCGTCGCCATCGGCTTTTCCGGTGGCGTCGACAGCAGCTTTTTGGCCGCGGTCTGCGCCCGCATCATGCCCGCCAGCACGCTTCTCGTTCACCTCACCACGCCGCTCATCGGCACGCCCGAGCAGGCTTCGTTTGAGCGGGCGGTTGACGGGCAGGCCGATGAGGGGCCGCATTTCAAGCTCCCCGTGCTCAACCTCTCGGTCGATCAGCTGCAGCTCCCCCAGGTAGCCTGCAACGACGCCGACCGCTGCTACCACTGCAAGCGCGCCGGCTTTACCGCCATCGTCAACCACGCCAAGTCGCTGGGCTTTCCCACCGTCATCGACGGCAGCAACGCAAGCGACCGCGGCGACTACCGCCCCGGCATGCGCGCCGCCCAGGAGCTCGGCGTGCGCTCGCCGCTTATGGAGGTCGGCTTTACCAAGGACGAGGAGCGCGAGCTGCTACGCGCCTGGGGCTATCCTGTCTGGAACCTGCCGGCAGGAGCCTGCCTGGCCACGCGCGTCCCCACGGGCGAGGAGCTCACGCGCGAGAAGGTCGATGTAATCCGCACCTGTGAGGACTACCTGCACGACCTTGGCCTGGACCAGGTCCGCGCACGCCTCGTCGGCGGCTGCATGCATATCGAGGCCGCGCCGGCAGACGTCGCCAAGATCGCCGCCCTCGGCAGCACCGCGGTCAACGACGAGGGCAAGGCCCCGCTTCCCGCCGCCATCGAATCTGCCCTGCGCAACCTAGGCTGCGATCATATCTCCCCCGAGGTCACCCCCTACATCCACGGCAACATGAACCTTTAGGTTACGCCGTTTTACAAACGGCGTAACCGCTCGGCGCTGCGCAGGCCCCGGGCACGGCAAACTGACGTTCAACTTCACGGGCGCGACCAAAAGGTCAGCGCCCGCTTGTTTCACGCCACCTTGCCGCACCCGGAACCTGCTCGCTCGCTTATGCTCAACCTGAACTACATAAATTGTCGCCAACCTGCCAAAAAGGGACAGGTTTATTTTGGCAGGTTTTATCTGGGGAAACGCAGACAAGGCCGCGACACCTATATGGCGTCGCGGCCCTGTTCTATTTATGCCAGCACGTACTGATACGTATCTCCCATGGGGACAAAAGTAACCAGCAGACCTGCGCCAGCGTCCCCGAGCGCGGCGGGCAGCCATTTCGCCATATACTCCATGCCCGGCTCCTCGCCATTAAAGTGACCCATATGGATTGCGCATTTTCCCTGACCGAGCATTGCGGCGTCGCGGATGTACTCGCTCACCGTAAAGTCGATAAACTCCATGGTCAAAATGCAATCGATGCCTTCGGAGTCGATATGGGCAATCTCGTCGTTATCTCGCCCCATGATGTGCATTGGAATCTCGACATTGCGGACGAGCGCGTCACCGTCGCCGATCAAGCGCGTCCCGTTTAATCCAAGCTTGTGTACGAGCGCCTGCGCAAGATCGCGGGCCGGCGTTGGCTCAATGCGGTACCTCATGAATGTCTCGTCTACCGCGGAGCCAAGCCAGTCCATCTTGACCGCGAATCCGTAAAAGATGCCGTCGACCATCGAACCGTCCGAGGCGAGCGGCACACCCGAGTGGATATAGTCATGGCAACGCCAGACCGCGCCACCCCATTCGTCAAGCAAAGCGCACTTTGCCTCAAAGGTCTTGTTCCCCGCAACCACTTCACGGCGGTCTCCGTGGTTCCAGAACAGTGCCTCGTGAGGAACAATCAGGTTAGCGCCAAGCTCCTTGGCACGACGAATCACCTCCGCCGTAGCCCAAATGCATGTAACTATTCCGGTACATTGCTGATCGATGTCGCCGTAAAGCACCTGATCGCGCGTCGTCGCAAGCTCGATGGGCTTCCCGGCAAAAGCATCAATGCCGTCACAGTAGTCCTGGATAGCTTGAATAGCCTCGCTGATAAGCATATGTAACAATAATCCCTTCGACATAATGTGCGGGGGGGCAACATACATACCGCCCTGCAGAATCATCTTTAGACGGCACATTTTGAACTAGACCGCCTGTCTACGACCGCTTTTCTAGCGCTCGGAAATCGGACCGTTCTCGAGCTCATCCTCACTAAAGCCAAAGAACCAAGCCACAGCAAAGCTTACGACAAAGCCAGCCGCCGAAGCGATGACGGCACTGATCAGGTTCTCGTTGCCGCCGCCAACAAACGTCATAATATTGAGCACGTTGGAGGCAGCACCGGCGAGGTAAGCATTGACATGCAAGGCGAGCGCCACGGCACCGGCGACAAACGAACCCGCCATGCAGGCAACGAACAGTTTACGATAGCGGAACATCATGCCATAGATGAACGGCTCGCCGACGCCTCCGATGAGCTGGGCGACAACATACCCGGCACATTGGCTCTTTTCCTCCTTGTTACGGAGTTTGAGCCATGTCGCAATCTCCGCTCCATAGGCAGCCCACAGCGCAACCGTAGGGGCGACCAGAATAAAGCTGTCAGAGCCCGTCAACATAAAGTTTGCAATGGCAATCATGATGACCGCAACATGCATGCCCGTAATGACCATGGGCAACCAAATTGCTGCAAGCAAGCCGCCACCAATAATCGCCACGATACCTCCCTCGGCACCGAGGAACTCAAAGACAACCGCCAAACCGTTACCGCACCAAGAACCAAGAGGAGCAAGCAGGCAAAGCGCAAAGGGGACAGTCAGGGCAAGCGTGCAAAGCGGCGTAAAGACCGTGGTGAGCGAATCGGGCATGTGCTTGCGCAAGAACTTCTCGAACACGGACATCAACGCAACCGTGAGCAGAATGGGAATAACCGTCTGCGCATAGTTTGCAGGCACGCAAGGGATGCCATAAACGCTAAAGGCTTTTCCCTCGGCTGCCATTTGCATAAACGTCGGTTCGATAAGCACACCGCCCATAAAAGCGCCGTACATGGGCGTGGCGCCAATGTTCTTGGCAGCCGTAAAGCCCAAGAAGATCGGAATGAAATAGAACGTCACGTTGTAGAGCATATTGAGCAGGACATAAAGATCGCTCGTATCCGCAATGAGATTGAGCATCGTTGGCCCGAGTACGACGGCAACGGTTTTGAACATGCCCGACGCGAGCAGCAATGGAATCATCGGAACCATGGAGCCCGAGAGGTAGTTAAGAATCGCATTGCCAACGGCTGCCGGGGTAAGCGGTGTTTTGACTCCACTTGCGTCGAGGTTCTCGTCGATGCTCTCCTGCTTGGCCAAGCCGCTCATCTTGATGAGCTCGTCATATACCTTAGGCACGTTTTGCCCAATAATCACCTGGAACTGCCCGCCAGATATTTGAGCGCCGATGACGCCGTTAATTTTTTTAACAGCGTTAATGTCGGGCAACTCCATATCCTTAAGGTTAAAACGCAGACGCGTCATGCAGTGGGCTGCAAAGGTGATGTTGTCTTTGCCACCCAGCGCCTCGAGCACATCGGCTGCGATCTTCTTATTGTCAGCCATATCATCTTCCCTTTCGAACGATCCGGTTCCTCCCTCGCTGCGCGCGCGAGGAGACAAAGCGGACGGTGGCCCGTCGCCCGCACGGAAGTATTCGATTGTTGAGGGAAACGGCGTAAAGACAAAAGCTCCAAAACGAGACATCGACAGGTCGCTCTGTCTTTACGTCACGCTTCGGAAGCTCAGCTCTCGAATAACACCTTATGTCGCGCTAAGGGTATCAGCTTCACCATGCGAACGGCGGCCTCATGATGCCCAAAAGTCTGCGAACGGTACGCTTTCTTTGATGAACGGCATAGAAAGCGCCTATTTGTCGGCTGGCACCTTGCCCGTTACGTTGCCGGCATAGACCCGATTGACATGGAGCATGAGATACACCTTCTCCTCGGGCACGATGGAGGCATGATACGTTTCCTCGATAACTTCTGCCATTTTGTCAACACAAGCCGCTATAGCCGGGTGCTCCTCACAGAGAGGACGATAGAGCGCCGCATTATCGGTATTAAGCGGCTCCCCGGTGCGGACGCGCTCTAACAAGTAGCGTACATGAGTGTCATAGCGTGCATAGTCAAAAGCATCGCGGTCAACGGCGATAGCAAGATCTTTCTCGATGATCGCTACGAGCTTTTCGATCAGGCGTTCCTCGCGGCGGACGTCGTTTGACTTCGCCTTACTAGAACTTGCCATAACGCTGTTAACGATGCAGAGTGCGATGCCCGCCCTCTCCCCGCGTGGCATAGATATGCCGAATTCGCGCTCTATGCCAGCATGGGCAAGCATCGCGATCTTAAATTCAATGGGATATTGCTGTTGAACGTCACAAGAAAGCGGCATCTGAACAAACATGTGCTCACGGCAGCGCTTGATGGCAAAACTAATGTGGTCGGCGAGCGTAAAAGGAAGGTTCGCCGACAGCTCGCGCGAAATGTTGGTGCGCGCGACATCGGCAATCTGCGCACTAAACTCCATTACCTTGGGATCGATCTCGTTAAGAAGTGGCAGATAGCGCGCATCAACGTTGTAAAACGTGCGCTCAATCTGCGCAAGCGAAACCTCATCGGGGCCGTCAGGAAAACCAATGCCTTTCCCCAGTGCCACAAGCTCGGTTCCCTTATCGTTGACAAGCAAGGCGGCATTGTGATTAATGCGCTTAACGACCCTCATGATGCCTCCGAAAATAGGCGCAGCCGAAGGGCAAGCGCAATGAATTCTAGTTAAGATGGTTCGCCTCGATTATTCCACGCAACGTCACGCGAAACAAGCAAACCCGAGCCCCCGCAACCTACTAAAAAAGGGACAGGTTTATTTTGGCAGATTTTTATCGGGGAAAACGCGAAGAGGGACACGCCATATCACCGTTGTGGGCAGAGCGGCATTCATGCAGCTCGCTCTGCGCATACCTGACATCCACAAGACCCTCGCCCCGTATCCCGATATTAAAATTGAGTTCATTGGCGCCGGAGAGTAGAATACCGCATCCGACGGCTACGGCATCGGCAGCCAGATTGCCGAGCGCGTCAGCACCCGGGCAAGCAGCCACGCCAAAGCTACCGTCATCGACCTCGGCACATACCTTTAGCGCACGGCCTTGACCGCGGCCGGCAGATCGAACAGCGTGTCGAGCACGGCCTCGCAGCCATCTACCACGTCCTGCGGCAGCGGCAAGATATCGGGCGCGGCAAAGACATGGCAGCCGGCCGTGATGCCTGAGACGCAGCCATTGCGTGAGTCCTCGACCACGGCACATTCCTCGGGAGCAAAGCCCGCGCGCTCGCAGGCGAGCAGGTAGATCTCGGGATTGGGCTTGCCGTTCAGAGTATCCTCGTTGCAGGTCACCGTTTCAAACTTGTCAAAGAGGCCGACCGTCTTAAGGTTGCGCTCGGCCGCAACGCGACGCGACGACGTCGCAAGGCCCACGTGATAGCCCGCAGCCAGCAGTTCGTCCAGGCACTCGGCAGCGCCAGCCTTAAGCTCAAGATCGGTCTTGACCATCTCGTCGAGAGCATCCCTGTAGCGGGCTTCGACCGTCTCGACGATTTCGCGGCTGCCATAATGCTCCTCAAGGATGTCCCTGACATCGGGCATCGAGCGACCGATAAACTGATGGACCAGCGCATCGTCAATCGCGATCCCCAGCTCGGCAGCGCCCACCTTCCATGCCCTCATGTCCAAACGCTCGGTGTCGACCAGCGTTCCGTCCATGTCAAAAATGACAGCCTTGATCATATCGGCCCCCTTCGCCGGCTTGCGTTACCGCAACCCCATCCCACTTTGCAACTTGTATATAACGTATATATCATATCGCGCCAACCTGCTGAAAAGGGCCAGGTTTATTTTGGCAGGTTTTATCTGGGGAAACGCCGAATAGCTCCATATGCACAACCGTCGCAGCTCCATATGAGGCAAATGAATCAGTAACGTCTATCCCAAATCTTGAGTATTTGTTCGATAGAACGGCCCCTGCCGGCACCTGCTAGACTGGTAGATTCCCAACCATCTAGCCAGGAGCCGCAATGTCGCGCAAGTCCGCCTACAAGCAAGTACTTTCCATCGGCACCGCCGTGGTGCTGGGCTTTGCGCTGTTTACGGGATCGCTCGACGGGGCGCCCAAGCTGCTCTCGCCGCAAAGCGATGAGCAGGCGGCGGC
>CATXML010000073.1 GCA_958372035.1 uncultured Collinsella sp.
ATAACGAGCGCATGCGTCGCCATTACGAGACGTTTGTGAGCGAGGACGATTTTCGTCGTATGGCGCAGATCGGTCTCAACGCCGTGCGCCTGCCGGTGCCGTGGTATGCCTTTGGCTCGCAGGAGTCCGACGCTTCCTACATTTCGGTCGTCGATTATATCGACCGTGCTATTGAGTGGGCCGCCAAGTACAACATCCGCGTACTGCTCGATCTGGCGACCGTACCCGGTGGTCAGGGCGATTCCAACGATTCGCCCACCACGCCGGAAGTCGTCGCTGAGTGGCATTCGTCCACCAATGGCCGGCACGTCGCACTCGATGTTCTGGAGCGCCTGGCCGATCGCTATGGCGAAGCCGAGAGCCTGCTGGGCATCGAGCTGTTGGATACGCCGCAGATGAGCGTACGCAAGAGCCTCTTTACCATGACGGACGGTATTCCGGCGCACTACCTGCGCAACTTCTATCGTGACGCGTATGAGCTCGTTCGTTCGTATATGCCCGAGGACAAGATCGTCGTCTTTTCCTCTTCGGGACACCCTGGCGAGTGGAAGCACTTTATGCGCGGTGCCAAGTACAAGAACGTCTACATGGACCTTCACCTGTACCATTACCGCGACGAGTATGCGCTCGACATCACGAGCCCCCGCGGTCTGACGACGGCGATTTCGCGCAACAAGCGTGAGCTCAAAGAGGCGGTCGCAACTGGGTTCCCCGTTTTGGTGGGCGAATGGTCGGGCGCGGCGATTTTTGCCAACTCGTCGGTTACACCCGAGGGTCGCAATGCCTACGAGCGCGTGTTTATCGCCAACCAGCTGGCTTCGTTTGCGCCGGCGGCTGGCTGGTTCTTCCAAACGTGGAAGACCGAGAAACGTATTGCAGCATGGGACGCCCGCGCGGCACTTGGCACGCTCGAGCGCGGCATGATTGAATAGGTTGATATGACGCAAAACAGCGCCCGCACGGGCAAACTTTATGTGGTCGGTACGCCCATCGGTAACCTGGGCGACCTGTCTCCGCGCGTCGGCGAGGCGTTTGTCGCCGCCGACGCCGTCTGCTGCGAGGACACGCGTGTGACCTCAAAGTTGCTGATGCACCTAGGCATCTCCAAGCCGCTCGTTCGTTGCGACGAGAACGTGATCGCAAGTCGCGCCGCCGGCCTGGTCGACCGTCTGCTGGCAGGGGAGACCCTCGCCTTTGCCTCGGACGCCGGCATGCCGAGCGTGTCCGATCCCGGCCAGGCGCTGGTCGAGGCGGCGCGCGAGGCGGATGTGCCTGTCGAAGTTGTTCCCGGCCCCTCTGCTTGCGTCACGGCGCTCGTATCGTCCGGTATTCCCTGCGAGCATTTCTTCTTCGAAGGCTTTTTGGGTCGCAAGCACGGCGACCGCGTGCGCCGACTGCAGCGCCTTGCCGTCGTCCCCGGCGCGCTCATCTTCTACGAGTCTCCACATCGCATCGTGGCGACGCTCGAGGCCGTGGCCGAGGTCTTTCCCCAGCGCGATGTCGCCGTCTGCCGCGAACTCACCAAGCTGCACGAGGAGGTCTTGCGCGGCCCCGCCGCCCAGCTTGCCGAGGAGCTGTGTGCTCGCGGCGAGGTGAAGGGCGAGATTGCGCTGGTCATCGCGCCGCCGAGCGAGGACGAGGAGGTTGGCATCGTGCCGGTTGGAGCCGCAGCGGTAGACCCCGACGAAGCCCTGCGCGAGGACATCCGTGCCGCGCTCGAGGAGGGAGAGCCCGCCTCTGCGGTGGCCAAGCGCCTGTCTCAGAAGTATTCGCGCCGCAAGCGCGATGTCTATGCCATGGTGCTTGATATGCAATAGATGGAGGATATCCGGCCCTTGCGCTAGAATCATCCCCTGTATGCAACGTTTTTCTGGAGGACAAACCCCATGGATCAAAGCAAGCCTTCGTTTTTTATCACGACGCCCATTTACTACGTCAACGCCGATCCGCATCTGGGCACGGCTTATTCCACCATCATCGCCGACGTCCAGGCTCGCTATCGTCGCTCCGCCGGCTAGAACGTCAAGTTCCTGACTGGCATGGACGAGCACGGTGAGAAGGTCGCCGAGGCTGCAGCCAAGCACAACATGACGCCGCAGGAGTGGACCGACAGCCAGGCTCCGCACTTCAAGGAGCTTTGGAGCAAGCTCGAGATCTCCAACGACGACTTCATCCGCACCACCGAGCCGCGCCAGCATCACGCCGTGCAGTATCTATGGGAGCGCATGAAGGAGTCCGGCTACCTGTACAAGGGCAGCTATGACGGCTGGTACTGCGTGCCCGACGAGACCTACTTTACCGATACGCAGGTCCAGAAGGGTGACGAGGAGTACGGCAGCGTCGGCCAGCACCTGTGCCCCGATTGCCACCGTCCG
Organism: uncultured Collinsella sp.; assembly: GCA_958372035.1. Classification (GTDB taxonomy): domain Bacteria; phylum Actinomycetota; class Coriobacteriia; order Coriobacteriales; family Coriobacteriaceae; genus Collinsella. Next base: position 2,376 of record CATXML010000073.1, read on the forward strand.
CTCGAGCGCGTGCAGGAGGAGTCCTACTTTTTTAAGCTCTCTGCGTTTCAGGACAAGCTGCTCAAGCTCTATGACGAGCACCCCGACTTTGTCGAGCCCGCGTTCCGCATGAACGAGGTGCGCAGCTTTGTCGAGGGCGGCCTTAACGACCTTTCCGTAAGCCGTACAAGCTTTGACTGGGGCATTCAGGTCCCGTTCGACGAGGGCCACGTGACCTACGTGTGGTTCGACGCGCTGCTCAACTATATGACGGCCGTCGGCTACGGTGTCGATACCGATGAGGCCCGTGCCGAGCTGGCCTATCGCTGGCCCGCGCAGTTCCACATCGTGGGCAAGGACATTATCCGCTTCCACTGCGTCATTTGGCCTGCCATGCTCATGGCCATCGGCGAAGCCCTGCCCGAACACGTCTTTGCCCACGGTTTCCTGACCGTGCGCAATGCCGAGACCGGCAAGGCCGAGAAGATGTCCAAGAGCCGCGGCAACGCCATCGCTCCGCAGGATGTTATCGACATGCTGGGCGTCGAGGGCTATCGCTATTACTTTATGACCGACGTGGTGCCCGGCACCGACGGCGCCATCAGCTTCGAGCGCATGGAGCAGGTCTACAACGCCGACCTAGCCAACAGCTGGGGCAACCTTATCTCGCGTTCGCTCAACATGAGCGGCAAGTACTTTGACGGTTGTGCGCCTGCCAAGCCTGCATCGTTCGATGCGTTCGACAACCCGCTGGCAAAGATCGCCGACGGCCTGGTCGATCGCTACATGGCCAAGATGGACGTGCTGGATTACGGCGGAGCCAAGGACGAGGTCATGGAGCTCATCCACGCCGCTAACCACTACATCGAGGACTCCGAGCCTTGGGCGCTTGCCAAGGACGAGGCCAAGGCTGACGAGCTGGCATTTGTGATCTACAACCTGCTCGAGGCCATCCGCATCGCCGCTCACCTGCTGATGCCGCTCATGCCCCAGACTTCTGCCGAGGCTCTGCGTCGCCTGTCTTGCGAGGACGAGGCCGCGAGCGACGACCTCAAGGGCATCTGCACTTGGGGCCTGCTTGCCGGTGGTCAGCCCGTCGAGAAGGGCGAGCCGCTGTTCCCGCGTCTGGGCTAAGACGCCGCGCGCCATATCGGCAATTTGCTGTGTAACGGTAAGGGCATGGCCGCAACGGTCCATGCCCTTTTGCTTTACGATGCAGCCACCATGTTAAGGAGGCAACCATGACAACTTCGCCTTTGGCAAACCCCACGGCAACGAGGGAGCTGCTAGAGGAGTTTGGCCTTGCGACCAAGCATCGCCTGGGCCAAAACTTCCTGATCGACAACCATGTGATCGAACGTATCTGTGAGCTCGCTGAGCTTGCGGGCGATGAGCGCGTGCTCGAGGTCGGCCCGGGTTGCGGCACGCTGACGTTGGCCCTGCTGCAGGAGGCGGCGTGCGTTACGTCGATTGAGGCTGATCCCGAGCTTGAGCCGGTGCTCGACGCCCACGCCGCCGACTATGCCAACTTCCGCTTTATCATGGGTGATGCGCTCAAGGTGACGCCGGAGCAGATTGAGCAGGCCGCCGGTGGTGAACCCACGGTGTTCGTCGCGAATCTGCCCTATAACGTGGCGGCGACGATCATCCTTCAGTTCTTCAAGACGATGCCCGCACTTAAGCGCGCTGTCGTCATGGTGCAAAGGGAAGTTGCAGATCGTATTGCCGCAACGCCGGGCAATAAGACCTATGGCGGCTACACGGCAAAGCTCGGCCTGTATGCGCAGGTGACGGGGCGCTTTGAGGTACCGCCGCGCTGCTTTATGCCGGCGCCGCATGTGGATTCTGCCGTCGTGCGCATCGATCGCGTTGACGGCGTGGTACCCGAGGGCATCGACCGCGAGTTTGTGGCTCGTGTGATCGACGCCGCGTTTGCTCAGCGCCGCAAGACGATCCGCAACTCCATGAGCGCCAATGGCTTTGCCAAGGACGCACTCGACGCCGCCTTTGAGGCCTGCGGTATCGCACCTACCACGCGCGCCGAGGCGCTCGACGTCGCCGCCTTTGTCCGTTTGGCTCAGGAGCTTTCCCATGACGTCTAATGTCGAACGCGTGACGTTTACCAAGAAAAAGAAGACGGTTGCTTGTCCCGTGCCCTTGGCGCCGCTTGCCGATACGCACGCGCACCTGCTTTCGTTTTGGGGCAAAGAAGTGCCCGAGACGCTCGTGCGCGCCAAAGCTGCGGGCGTCGACCTGTTGGTGACGATGTTCGACCCCATCGCTGACAAACGCAGCGTGGCGGACTATAGCGACTGGCTGGTTCGCGAGATCCTGCCGATGCGGGATATTCCGCAGGTCAAGTATCTCGCTGGTGTGCATCCGTATGGCGCGCCCGACTACACCGATAACATCCATGCCCAGATTGTGACTGCACTCGATGATTCCCTATGCGTTGGCATTGGCGAGATCGGTTTGGACTACCACATGGATTACGACGACGACATCGCGCCGGCGCCCCACGACGTGCAGATCGACTGTATGGCGCGCCAACTCGAGGTTGCCGTACGCCGCAATGTGCCGGTAGAGCTGCATCTGCGTCATGAGGACACGGACGGGGAGCGCACCTCGCATGTGGACGCCTACAACGTGTTGCGCGAGGTCGGCGTGCCCCAGGCCGGTTGCGTACTGCACTGCTTTGGCGAGGACCGAGCCACGATGGAGCGCTTTGTGGATTTGGGTTGTTACATCGCCTATGGCGGCGCGGCTACCTTTAAGCGCAACGACGACGTGCGCGAGGCATTCGCGGCAACACCGCTCGACCGTATTTTGTTCGAGACGGATTGTCCCTATATGGCGCCGGAGCCCATTCGCGGTCTTGAGTGCGAGCCTGCAATGATTTCCATCACAGCAAACGCACTGGTCAACGACCGCGTCGATCGTACCGGCGAGGACCCCGAAGCAATCGCTCGAGCCGCCTGGGAAAACGCCTGCAAACTTTTTCAAAAATAGTTCTTGCGTTTGCGGTGGCGCTCCGTTATTCTAATTCCTGCACGCGGGCGTGGCGGAATTGGCAGACGCGTACGGTTCAGGTCCGTATGGGGGCAACCCCATGAAGGTTCAAGTCCTTTCGCCCGCACCATTGAATGAAAGAGCTCCCAGCAATGGGAGCTTTTTTGTTATGGGCCCATCGCGGGGACTTGAACCTGCGAAGGAGCGAGCGTAAAGAAAACGCGGAGCGTTTTAGCGAGCTGGCGAGGACGCCGGCAGGCGGCCGAAGCCGGTGCGTATCCGCGAAACGGATACGCGGACGTCCTTTCGCCCGCACCATTGAATGAAAGAGCTCCCAGCAATGGGAGCTCTTTTACGGGCCGTTTTTGGCAGATTTGACCTATCGATTTCGCGCGGTAGATGCCCCTGTGGTCAAAAAGTGGCAAATATGAGTACTGGCACAAAAATAGAGACATTTCACGAAGCCATTTTTGCTCATTTTACGCAACAGATGTACGCTAATTTGGCTCAACCTTGAGACAAAATGAAGTAATTTCGATAGACCTCGGGTTCAAAGAGGCGATTTTGACCCAAATACGCTGCTACTAAACTGGTAACAGTACTCATATTTGGCCTTTTTTGACCACGGGCCCTCTTATTGGTGTCATGCGGCTGCCCCGTGCGGGTATCCTAGTGCCAACGTGCGCCTATCAGAGGAGAGACCATGCTGTTATCCGGTATCATCGCCGCCCTTACGAGCCTACTGTTTCCCATCATCATCTTGTTGCTGCTGCTTCCCAACGCCTGCTATGTCGTTGAACAGCAGCATGCTGTGATCATCGAGCGTCTGGGCAAGTTCAACCGCATCGTCAACGCGGGCTTCCACATGAAGGTGCCCGTGATCGACCGCAAAGCCGCCACGGTGAGTCTGCGCACCATGAAAAACGGTTTTGGCATCGACGTTAAGACCCAAGACAACGTGACTATCGGTCTTGAGGTCTCTGCTCAGTACCACGTGAGCTATGACATGGGCGCCGGCCCGGCAGATTCGGGCATCTACAAGAGCTACTACATGCTGCAGGAGCCCGTCGA
>CATXML010000074.1 GCA_958372035.1 uncultured Collinsella sp.
TTATCGGCCTTGGTATCGGCATCGGCATTGGGCTCGGCATCGACCTGCTGCTCGGCGGCCTTAGCCTTTGCAGACTTCTTGCGCGTACGCTTGGGCTTCTCGGCTGCCGGCTGACCGGCGTTCTCGGCATCGGGAGCGGAGTCGACGGCCGCCCCGGCGACCTCGTTGCCAGAATCCTCGGACGCGTCCTTTTTCGAACCCTTGGCCTTGGACGAACGCTTAGCGGCCGTGCGACGGCTGCGACCGGGGCGAACATCGGCGGGCTCGCCCTCGGCGGGTGCGTCGGCCTCGGTGGCAGCGGCTCCCTGGGCAGGAGCGTCGGCGACGGGCGCGGGCGCGGCGGTCATCGCGGCGTCCTGCGCTGCGGCTGCTGCAGCGGCAGCGGCAGCCTTCTCGGCCTCGACGAAGGCCTTGGGCTTGCGGCCGCGACGGTGCGGACGAAGAGCAGGATCGACAACGGGAACCTCGTTGGCCTCGGCAGGTGCTGCAGACTCAGAGGGCTGCGCACCCTCCCCTACCGCAGAACGAGCCGGAGCTTCACCGGACTCTTGAGCCGCCTGCTCAGCATCCAGCTGAGACTTGGCCGCACGACGACGCGTGCGCGGAGCCGGCTTCTCGGTCGGCTGCCCCGCGACAGGGGTCTCGGTGGCCGTATTCGCCTCGAATACGGCCGGAGCCACCAGCTCGGTCAGAGCTGCGGCCTCAAGCTCGGCAGCACGGCGACGGGCGCGCACAACCTGAGCCTCGCTGATTTGTGCCAGCGCGCGGGCCTGTGCAACCTCATCGGAAATGGGGGCCGAGGCATCGGCGGCAACGGGTCGCTTCGCGCGCGTGACACGCGTCGTGCGACGCTTGGGCTTTGCAGCCTCCTCGCCGTCAGCGGCGGGCTTAGGCGCACGGCGTGTGCGCTTGGGCTTTACGGGCGCGGCATCCTCTTCGGCCGCAGGGGCAACTCCCTCGCCAGCAGCAGGCGCGACCTTCTCAGCCGATGCGGGCGCAGACGTCGAAGCGGCCCTGGGGGCATCAGGAACCGATGCCTGCGCCGGTGCAGGCATCGCGACCTGGTCCGACGCAACCGGTGCAGCGGGAGCGGTTTGCGCCGTCGTTATTTCGTTTTCTTGCTGTTGATCAGACACAGTGTTTGCTCAACTTTCTTTTCAAGCCCTGTGATCACATGCTCCCTGCATATACCTTCAGGGCGGCTAAACAGTCTAGCTCCGTCGAGTGAGCGACGGGCATCATTGATCTGTATCGAGATGATTGCGTCATACACGCAGCGTTAGTGTAACACAACCGCAACCACCTGCAACTTAGTCATTGGGGACGTTCTTAAACGACTAGTCAAAAGGGACACTCTTCCTCAAAAGCGTCTTAATCAAAAGCGCCTTGAAATGTCGCGCTAGAGGAGTGAAACCGTTGCATCCGGAATAGCCACGCCACGAATCGCGCCCATCTACTACGTTTGCCCCCGGGTCCCTGACCATACCCTTGTTTTTTCAAAAGCAACAAGTCTGCTACCTGCGGTTTTAATATCGTACTTTTCGGCATAGTTCGGGACATGCGTCCAAACGTAGGAGATGAGCCCAATTCGTGGCGGACGGTATCGCTTCACCCCTCCTCCAGACAAATTAATCCGTTTTCCTCCGTCCCCAAGGGACATTTTTCAAAACCATGCCGGGTTACGGGGCCAGAATGATGCGAACCAACCATACCCAGCATTTTCAAGAAACAATAACCCGTCTACCTGCGGTTTTAATTTCACTATTGGCGCCATGGTCGCCAGTTGGCGATTCAGCCCCGTAAACCGGTATAGTTGCGATTTGATAGCATTTTCCAGCAAACCGAATAGTCCCGCCAAACGCAAAAAGCCCGACCTCCGTAGGAGATCGGGCTTTCAAGGCTCATCTAAACCGAATTTACACGGTCAAACGACCCGCAGATTACATCTGCTCGGGTGCGGAAACGCCAACGAGGGTAAGCACCAGGGCGAGCGTCACGCGGACGGCGTCGCAAGCGGCCAGACGGGCGCGCGAAAGCTCGGGGTCGACGGGACGGCCCTCACTCGGCAGCACCTGGCAGGCGGCATAGAAGCTGTGGAAGTCACCGGCGAGCTCCTCGGCAAAGTGCGTCAGACGGAACGGAGCGCGGTCGCGAGCGCAGCTACCGATAAGGTCGGTGAGCTCGTTGAGCTTACGCGACAGGGCGAGCTCGGTCGGGTCGGTCAGCAGCGAGTAATCGACGTTCTCGCCAATGGCCTTGGCGGCGACGGCCTTCATGCCCATCTCGTCAGCCTGCTCGGGCGTAACGTCAGCGGCACGGCGCAGGATGGAGCACACGCGGGCGTGAGCGTACTGCACGTAGTACACCGGGTTGGAGTTGTCGCGCTTCTTAACTGCCTCGATGTCGAAGTCGACCATCTGGTTGGAGCTCTTGGAGATGAGCGTGTAGCGGGCGGCGTCAGAACCGACCTCATCGACAAGCTCCTGCAGGGTCACCATGGTGCCCTTGCGCTTGGACATACGGACGGGCTTGCCGTTGCGCAGCAGGTTGACGAGCTGGCCCAGCAGAACCTCGAACTTGCCGGGGTAACCGAGAGCGTCGCAGACGCAGCGGACGCGCTCGATGTAGCCGTGGTGGTCGGCGCCCCAGATGTCGATGACGTGGTCGACGCGCTGGAACTTATCCCAGTGATAGGCAACGTCGGAGGCGAAGTAGGTGTACTCACCGTCGGACTTGATCAGGACGCGGTCCTTGTCGTCGCCCAGATCGGTGGAGCGGAACCACAGGGCGCCGTCCTTGGTGTAGAGGTAGCCCATCTTGTCGAGCTTCTCAAAAGCGCGGTCGACGGCGGAGGTGCCGGCAGTCTCGCCCTCGGTGTCCTTCACATACAGCGAGCGCTCGGAGTACCAACGATCGAAGTCGCAGTTGACGGCGTGGCAGAGGTCGCGCATGTTATCGACCATCTTTACGTAGCCGCGCTCGCGGAAGCTCTCCATGCGCTCCTGCGGATCGGCCTCGACCCACTTGTCGCCGTCAGTGCGCCAGAACTCGGCAGCCTCGTCTATGATGTAGTCGCCGCCGTAGGAGTCCTTGCCCAGAGTCTCGGCAAAGTTGTCCTGGTAGGGATGGGTCTCGGGGTGCTCGTCGTTCTCGTCGGCAACGAAGGCATCGCGGTCGGCGATCAGCAGCTTGTGAGCCTCGTCGATATCAACGCCCTGCTTGGCGATGATGTCGGCAAGCTGCATATAGCGCGTGCTGATGGAGTTGCCGAAGGTGTTCATCTGAGAGCCGTGGTCATTGATGTAGAACTCACGCTGGATGTCGTAACCGGCGTGGTCCATGACGCGGCAAAGGGAGTCGCCCAGAGCGGCCCAGCGGCCGTGACCAATGTGCATGGGGCCGACGGGGTTGGCGGAAACGAACTCGACCTGGGTCTTCAGGCCACCACCGACGTTGGACTTAGCGAAGTCCATGCCCTTCTCGCGAGCCTCGCCAAAGATGGCATTCTTGACGGCAACGGAGAGGTAGAAGTTGATGAAGCCGGGGCCTGCGATCTCGACCTTCTCGATCGCGGGGTCCTCGGGCATATGGGCAACGATGGCCTCGGCGATCTTGCGCGGGGCGCAGCGGGCCAGCTTGGCGGACTTCAGGGCCATGGTAGAGGTCCACTCGCCATGAGAAGTGTCAGCCGGTCGCTCGATAGCGCAATCGTCAAGTTCAAATGCGGAAAGGTCGCCGGCCTCCTGGGCCGCAGCAAGCGCAGCGCGTACCAGCTCTTCAATCTTCTCGGGCATAGATCCTCCTTGTGTTAAAGCCCCCGAGCTCTTGGTCACTCGTAGGGCAAAAGCCAGAGTTTGTAGCACTCTATCACAAGCGACGGGCACTGTCGCAGGGTAAAGCTAATAGATATTGCATATGCACAAAAATGACTACAGCTTGCATGGAGTCACTCAAAGATGCCGGTCTGCCTGCAGATTATGCAGGCGTTATAAATGCATAAAGGTGTGAATGAGCTGCGTCTGTTATCGAATACTCTTACCTATCAGAGTTGTGTGCTTTTCCTGCATAAAGTAAGGGTTTGCGCACGTCAGCGTGTTATTCTAGACATACGTAAATTCGTATAAGTTGGAGGTAGCATGTTCTCAATCGGTCAACACGTCATTCATCCGGGCCAGGGAGTCTGCACCGTCGTCGGTTTTAGGGACGACACGCCGCAGCCCATGTTGTTGCTCGAGGCCAAGCAGGGGCATGCGCAGACGATCCTTATGTACCCCGTGGCGCAGGCCGACCGTCTGCATGCCGCCATCTCTCAGCAAGATGCCGAGCATCTGCTGAGCCACTATGACGAGCTGGAGTGCGACACCTTTACCGAGCGCAACAGCTCACTTGAGGAGACGCACTTTAAGCAGCAGCTCAAGCTGGGCGCGCCCGAGACGGTCCGCGTGGCAAAGACCATGATGCACCGCATTCGCCAGGCCGAGGAAGCCGATAAAAAGCCCAGCTCTTACTATATGCGTGTACTCAAGGAAGCCAAGCGTCGCTCCATCGAGGAGTTCGCCGTGGCCTTGGGCGTCACCGAGGAGGACGCCGAAGCCCGCCTAGCCCAAGCCGCCCTCAACTAACCTGCCAAAAAGGGACAGGTTTATTTTGGCAGGTTTTATCTGGCCAAACGTCAACAAACAATCAGTAAATGGCCGGGTGCTCCATTTTGTTTGTGAGCGCCCGGCCATTTTTCTATCGCCGCGGAAATGCGTGAAGCCTATTTGCGATGAAATCAAGCGAGGGCCGTCCAGATCGACGCAACCAACGCCCGCATCCACAACAAGCGTGTCCGTCTTGCTCAATTACCATTAAAAAGCATCAATTTGAAAACGCAATAACATTTCGGCAGGTAGCAGCTATAGTCGGTGAAGTGAATCTCAACAACCGAAGCCTCCGAATGAGGTATCTTCAGCCCATCTAAGCTAAAGGAGGGGCCATGCCGAGAAAACCTCGTTCAAAGTCACCAACCGGTTATTTCCACGTCACGTTGCGTGGAAACGGAGGGCAATTGCTGTTTGACGATGCCGAGGATCGAATCGCCATGCTTCAGATCCTCGATGCGATCCTCCCCAAACACAATATCGAGCTTATCGCTTGTTGCCTTATGGGAAACCACATTCATCTGCTCATCGACGATCCGGACGACCGCAAGAGCGACGCGATGCACGCGGTAGCCGTATCGTATGCGGGCAGGTACAATGCGCGGACGGGGCATATCGGCCACGTGTTTCAGGAGCGGTTTTGGGATTCGCCGATTAGATCGGAGGAGTATCTGCTCGAAGCAATTCGATATATTCATTTGAATCCTCAAAAAGCAGGACTGGCGACATACGACGACTATCCATGGAGCAGCCATCGTGAGTACCTAATGGGAGCAAGGTCTCGGCCGCATGTCACCGGGGACATTGTCGACGCACTTTTTCCGACGCCGCGCTCATATTTCAAGTTCATGAAAAGTGTACCCACGCTGCCCTATCGTCCGAGCGCAACGGCAAAGGTGCGAGAGGAAGATCTAAGTGAATTTGGTGCGGCAGTCGTGCAAAACGTCGCGGGATGTGCGCCCACAGAACTCAAATCCGTCTCCAAGGCACTTCGCAACGAAGCGATACTGGCCCTTCGAAAAGAAGGGCTGACGATCAAACAGGTTCAGTTATTAACCGGGTTGGGAACGTGGATTATAAAGAATGCCGCATAGTCACCTGCCGGCAACGACTGAATAGTCCCGAGGCGTCACAAGAAAACGGAAACGCCTCCGCAGTTAAGAACTACAACGGAGGCGTTTCCACAGATAAAACATGTCAAAATAAACCTGTCCCTTTTTGGCAGGTTAGGCCTGGAAGGTATCGCGATCGGGCGCGAAGGACTGCATGGCTGCGATGGTGCGGTCGAAGAGCTCGGGAAGCTCCCAGCCCAGCATCTCGGCGCCCTGCGAAATTACATCGCGCGAGCAGCCGGCGGCAAAGCGCTTGTCCTTGAATTTCTTTTTGAGCGACTTGGTCGTAAAGTCCATGACGCTCTTGCTCGGGCGCATGATGACGGCGGCGCCGATCAGGCCGGTGAGCTCATCGCAGGCAAACAGGATCTTTTCCATCTGCAGCTCGGGCTTGGGCAGCGAAGAGTTGAAGTCCGACGTGTGCGTTTGGATGGCGCGGATAAGCTCGGGAGTCGCACCCTCACCCTCGAGAATCTCGGCAGCATAGATGGTGTGGTTCATGGGGTCATCCTCATGCTCCTCCCAATCCAGGTCATGCAGCAGACCGACAATGCCCCAAAACTCTTCGTTTTCGGGGTCGAACTCGCGCGCAAAGTAGCGCATGGTGCCCTCGACGGTCTCGCCGTGCGTGATGTGGAACG
>CATXML010000075.1 GCA_958372035.1 uncultured Collinsella sp.
AGCGCACCGGCAAGGTCGTAGCTGGTATCGGCCTTGGCTGCCAGCAGATGCTCGCGGACAGCGCCGAGCTCGGGAACCAGGCGCGGCGGAAGAATAGCCAGGCCCATGACCTCGATCAGGCCGATGTTTTCCTTTTTAATATGGTGATACTCGGCATGCGGGTGGAAAACACCCAGCGGATGCTCGTCGGTCGTGATGTTACAGCGAAGCGCCAGGTAGGCCTCGTAGATCTCGCCGCCAGCATTGCCGCGGGAGTCGACGCGGCGGATGACGGGCGTCACGGTGTTATGCGCAACGCCGTCGGCTGTGCGCGCGACGACGCCAACCGACTCATCGGTCCACTCGCGCCAAGCGAGGATAATCTTCTCGGCGGCGTCGAGCAGCTGGGCGCGGTCGTGCGAGCGCAGTCGCAGCACCGAAAGCGGCCACTGCAATACGGTGCCGCTGACCTGGTCAAAGCCGGGCACGCTAAACTGCGAGACCTCGGCGGCATGCATCATGGGGAACTCGTGCGCGCCGCCCTGGAAGTGGTCGTGCGACAGAATCGAGCCGCCCACGATGGGCAGGTCGGCGTTGGAGCCAATAAAGTAGTGCGGGAACAGGTCCACAAAATCGAGCAGGCAGGTCAGCCCCTTGCGGTCGACGTGCATCGGGCGATGCTCGGAGCTCATAGCAATGCAGTGCTCGTTAAAGTACGCGTACGGGCTGTACTGGAGGCCCCAGCGCTCGCCGTCGAGCTGGATGGGGATAACGCGCAGGTTCTGGCGAGCGGGGTGAGCGCCGCCGTCGGCTGCGGCGGAGCGTCCGGGATAGCCCTCGTTCTCGATGCACAGCTGGCAGGCGGGATACTTCTCACCCGTGTTCTTTGCGGCGCCGGCTGCGGCAATGTCGCGCGGGTCCTTCTCGGGCTTCGACAGGTTGATGGTGATCTCCAGGTCGCCCCAGTTGGTGGGGGTGCGCCATTTGATGTTGCGCGCGATGGCGGCGCGGCGCACGTAACCGGCGTCGCAGCACAGACCGTAGAACCAGTCGGTCGCGGCGCGGGGCTCGTTGACGCCCATGCGGCCGTTGAACTCCTCGTTTACAACCGAAGGCCTCGGCATGAGCGCGCCCATGATGCGCATGGCGATGCGGTCGCGGCCCGACACCGTGTCCTCGGCAGCACCGTTGGCAACGGCGGCCTCGGAAAGCGCGGCGAGCGTGCCCTCCAGGTCAAAGTCGGGCAGGGTATCGGGGTGCAAGAGCGAGAGTTTCTCGACCTGGAGCGCCCAGGCCATGTCGAGCGCCGGGCCCGTAGCACCGATGCACTCCAGAATGGTGTTGTATGCCCAGATGCGATCGTCCTGACCGATCATGGATCGATGAATGGCATACTCAATCAGGCCTTGCGTGGCCTCGCACACGTCGGTCATTACAGCCATGCCGCGTAAGCCCCCTTGTCAGAGATAGCGTAATGACGGGCAGAGCCCTCGCCCAGCCAGCCGTTCATCTTGGCGATGAAGATGTCGACCAGGTCGAGCGGCACGAAGGCCTGGATGGTGCCACCAAAGCCGCCACCGTGGATACGGACGGCGCCTCGGCCGTCGAGGACATGCTCGGCCAGTGCCAAGGCGTACATGGAAGGCTGCTCGGAGCCCAGCTTGGCAACGACATTCTGCAGGTACATGGCAGAGCTGGCGCCGGACTTGCGCGTCAGGACCAGGAACTGGTCGATGTCGCCGGCGTTCAGGGCGGCCCAGCGCTTATCGACCAGGCCGTTCTCGTACCAGTAGTGAACGGCGCGCAGGCAGGCACGGTCGCCCAGCTTGGCGCGCAGCTCGGGGAGCTTGGCGTCAAAGTCGGCAACGTCGACCTCGCATAGGCGTGCCTTGCCAAACTCGGCGGCGACGTCCTGCATCTCGCGCGGAACGGCGGCGTAGTCGTCGGTGGCGGCCACGTGATCGGCGCCGACCTTAACGAGCACGAGCGCGTAGCCGTGATCCTCAAAGTTGAGTTCGAGCTTCTGGGTCTTAGGCTGGGCTTGATCCTCAAAGTCCATGTAGGCAAGGCCGCCCAGGCACACAGCGGCCTGGTCCATCAGACCGCAGGGCTTGCCGTAATAGTTGTTCTCGGTGCGCTGGCTCATCTGGGCGAGCGCGACGGGCTCGATGGCGGGTGCGCCCCAGAGGGTTTCCATGGCACGACCGTACGCGGCCTCGACGGCGGCGGAGCTCGAAAGTCCGCCACCCGAGGGAACGGAGCAGGTAAAGGCGAAGTCGAAGCCCTTGGGCTCAACACCAAGTGCTACGACCTCGTGGGCCATACCGCGCACGAGGCTTGCGGACGTGCCCTTCTCGGACTCCTGAACATCCAGCGTGTCGAGCGTAATCTCAAACGTGGGGTAGCCCTCGTCGGCGACGCGGACCTTGTTGGAGTCGGTTGCTACGGCGATGCCGTCAACGGCGACATCGAGCGAGCCGGCGATAACGTGGCCGCCCTCGTGATCGGTGTGATTGCCGCTGATCTCGGAACGCCCGGGCGCGTGCACGTAGAGCACCTGGCGGTCGCCGATGGGGCCAAACTCCTCCTCAAACAGCTTGGTGAGGGTGGCGAGTGTCTTTTCGTCGGGGGCGGTCATATGGGTCCTTTCCTTGACGCCGGAGAGATTGGTCCGTGTCATTATGAGTACGTTAACAATTTTGAGCACCACAAACCAGACGTCGCGGCGCCGCACGTTAATGGGTATGTTAACGTACTCATAACACAACGCATATCTATTTTTGAGAATCTGGTAATCGGTAGATTTTCGGCCGTGAACGGTGTGGCCGTATGGACATATGGAGCAAAAGAACCGCTGATAGAAAAAGTAGAGTACGTTAACATGCGTCCGACGATAGCGGACTTCGGCGCGGGGTGTGTTTCTGCCCGGGCCGACATTCGCACTATTCAGATCCTGCGAGAGCGAAGGTGATTTTGTGGCAAGGCGCCCTTCCAACGATACGGGTACGCGTCCGGTATCCATGGCCGACGTTGCCCGCGCTGCCGGTGTTTCGCAACAGACGGTTTCGCGCGTTGCCAACGGATTGCCCAACGTTAACGAACAGACGCGCCAGCGCGTGCAAGCCGCTATGCAAGAGCTCGGCTTCCGTCCGAGCTATGCCGGCCGTTCGTTGCGTGACGGCCGTTACCATTCGGTCGGCCTGTGCGTCAACGATGTCACCAAGTTTGGCAACCTCTCAATGATCGACGGCATCGCCAGCGCTGCTCGCGAGCATAATTGCGCCATCACACTGGTCGAGATGTCCAAGACCGAGGAATTCTCTCTTGCCGAGGCAACACGTCGTATGGCCGCGCTGCCCGTGGACGGCATCATTATCGGCATGAGCCGTATGGCTCCCGATTTTGAGACGTTCGATCCGTTGCCGGGTATTGGCACGGTCATCGTTACCATGTATGCGCACCCGCGGGTGACTACGGTTGACTCCGATCATTACGGCTGCTCGCTGTTGCTCATGGATCATCTGTTTGAGCTGGGACACGAGCAGATTCGTTATATCGGCGGCCCGTCCTTTTCGGTCGACGAGCAGTTCCGTCGCGCCGGTTGGCAGGATGCGCTCGAGCGTAAGCACATCGAGCCGGTAGAGCCGCTTGAGGGCGACTGGTCTGCCAACAGCGGTTACGAGGCCGGTAGGTACCTGGCCGAACACGATCGCACCATGACAGCAATCTATGCGGCAAACGATCAGATGGCAAATGGCGCCATTGCAGCGCTGCGCGATAGCGGCTTGCGCGTGCCCGAGGACGTGAGCGTGGTGGGCGTCGACGACTCGCTCGACGATTTTGTCGCACACAACGAGCTCACGACCGTTCGATTTGATTTGCATCAGCGTGGGCGCGAGGTGTTCGAGCACGCGGTTCCCAAGGCGGGGGCAACGGACAAAACCGTCGCCATTCGCATCCCCGGTCAGCTCATCGTTCGACATAGCACGGCAGAGCCTCGCGCATAGTTTTTGCAGGTCAAAAGCGGTATATTCCGCATCAATAACAATCGATAAGGATGCTGACAGATAGCCGTGGCTATAAAGGCGAGTGTTATGATAGACGGGTTCTTTTGTCTATCTAGGAGGCTTTGCCTGATGGAGATCACCAAGGATATCCGCTACATCGGTGTCGACGATCACGACATTGACCTGTTCGAGGGCCAGTACGACGTGTCCGAGAACGGCATGGCATACAACAGCTATGTTATCTTGGGCGATAAAATCGCTGTCGCCGATTCGGTTGACGCTGGCTTTGTCGACGAATGGCTCGGCAACCTCGAGGCCGCGCTCGATGGCCGTACGCCCGACTACCTGGTCGTCCATCACATGGAGCCCGATCACTCCGCCGGTATCGCCGCCTTTATGGAGCGCTATCCCCAGGCACAGATTGTGGCCAGCATGGGCGCCTTCCGCATGATGGTCAACTACTTTGGCACCGACTACCCCGAGCGTAAGATAGTCGTCAAAGAGGGCGACGTGCTCGACCTGGGTGGCCACAGCCTAACGTTTGTCTGCGCCCCCAACGTGCACTGGCCCGAGGTGATCTTCTCCTACGAGTCTACCGACAAGGTGCTCTTTAGTGCCGACGGCTTTGGCAAGTTCGGCGCCAACGACATCGAGGACCCGGAAGGCTGGGCCTGCGAGGCGCGCCGCTACTACTTTGGCATCGTCGGCAAGTTCGGCAAGTTCGTTCAGGCCGTGCTTAAGAAGGCCGCCGATCTGGACATTCAGATTATTTGCCCGCTCCACGGCCCCGTGCTGACCGAGAACCTGGGCTACTACCTCGACACCTACAACACCTGGTCGAGCTATCAGCCCGAGGACGAGGGCATCACGATTGCCTATGCGAGCGTGTACGGCCATCTGAAGGCTGCCGTTGAGGAGCTCGCTTCTGCGCTCGAGGCCCGCGGCCAGAAGGTCTCCGTCTTTGACCTGGCTCGCGATGATATGGCCGAGGCCGTTGAGGATGCGTTCCGCTATGACCGTCTGGTGCTCGCCTCCATCACCTATCAGGGCGATATCTTCCCGTTTATGAGCACCTTTATCCACACGCTTGCCGAGCACGCCTATCAGAACCGTACGGTGGCGCTCGTTGAGGCCGGCTCCTGGGCGCCCACCGCTGCCAAGGTTATGACCAAGGAGCTCGAGGGCATGAAGGACATCACCCTGGCGCAGAACAAGGTGACCGTGCTGGGCTCGCTCAACGACGCCTCGCGCGCTCAGATCGAGGCCCTCGCCGACGAGCTTTCCAAATAGCGATATTTCGCTTTTAACGCTCAAACCACCACAAAGGGGACAGGCACCTTTGTGGTGGTTTTTGTTTAAGCGCCGGCGATGACGAGATTTGGGCGGGCGTTGTCGACGGTCTCGGCGATTGAGATGGCGACGGCGTGATCGGGGTCACGGTCCATCACGATGGCGTTGACGTCGGTCAGCTCGGCAAAGCGGTACATGCCACGTCCGTTGACCTTACTGGCGTCCATGAGGGCGACGCTTTGACGGGCGGCACCGACCATAGCCGCTTTGGTCTCGGCCATCTGCGGAAAGTCGGTCGTAAAGCCGCAGCTGGGGACAAAAGCGCCAGGGCACATGACGGCAAGATCGGCATGGACCATTTGGAGCGCTTGCATCGTGAGCGGTCCGTACAAATAACGATGGCCTTTGCGCAACGCCCCGCCCAGCATGACGACATCGACCGAGGGCATGCTCTCGTCGATGTAATCGGCAATGGTAATGTCTGCTGTGATGACGGTGATACCGTCGCGTTGATCGAGGAGCCGGACGAACTCGAGCGCCGTGGTGCCCGAGTCGACGAGCAACGTGTCGCCGTCATTGACGAGCTCGATGGCGCTTTGCGCGATGGCCTGCTTGGCGGCGACGTTGACATTGATGCGGCGATCCTGCGTGGAAACGGTCAGGCGTTTGTGGAGCGATACGGCACCGCCATGCGTGCGGCGCAGCTTGCCTGCTTCGGCGAGCGCGTCCAGGTCGGCGCGGGCAGTGACGGAGGACACGCCAAAGGTCTGGGCGATTTCTGCTACCTGCACCGAGGCTTTATGATCGAGCATCTCCATGATGGCGGAACGACGCTCGTCGGCGAAAGCTCGGGTTGTTGCGTGGGCCATATCTGCTCCATCATCGTCTGAAATTTGCAGGAATTGTGTTGACTCTATTTTCGTTCATTTTCTTTTTGAGTAAGAAAACGCCTTTCGATTACTTATCTTTTCTATAAAAGAAAGACGCTGAACGCCCAAAATTCAATATCGAATACGCCCACTCGGCTCCAATTCCTTCCGTTTACTTTTCAAAAATGAAGGTTGGACCTCGCGCGATGACAATATCT
>CATXML010000076.1 GCA_958372035.1 uncultured Collinsella sp.
GTAATTGCCCCCGCCAACAAACCACACAAGCGGGCCACCTAAATGTAACACGCGGCAAAACCGGCTACCCCCCCCTGGGGGCGGCGGCCGGGCCCGACGCCCCCTGCGGCAGTTAGGGACGCTCCTTTTGCACCGGCACCTTGAGGCACTTCTGGCGCAGCCAATGAAGACCTCTAGAGATGAATTTCAAGCCGCTCCGCCGCTCCAGGCATCGTTTCCGCGCCTCGCGCCTGCCCCAAACAATCAAAACAAGCCCTTTTCGCCGCAACCTCAAAGGTCTGTGGGCAAAAAAGGGCAAATATGAGTACTGTTACCATTTTAGTAGCAGACAAAACCACCCAAAATGGCGTCCGAGCAACCCCTACAACCCCCTAAAGCAGCCAACCTGACTTGTTTAAGGTGTATTGGAGCCAATTTTAATGAACATACTATAGGTTATGTTCATTATCTTCTTGGCCGTAAATGTCATCAGTCTAGCAACAGTACTCATATTTGGCATTTTTTGCCCATCGTTATATAACTGACCCCCTGTAGCGGGCAAAAAAGAGGCCGCAGCCCATGGCCGCGGCCCGCTCGAAACCCAAAAGAGGCGCTACGCGCTGTAGCCCATCGCTTGCAGCACAAACATGACGACCGTCAGCACCGTAATCACGCCGATAGTCGCCCACGTGAGCACGTTCCACACGCGACCGTTGCGGTTGGCCCCCATAATGTGGCGATCCGCCGCGATAACCACCTGGAATACCAAAACTACGGGCAGCAGCACGCCGTTGATGACCTGCGAGGTCATCATAATCTGGAACAAATCGACGCCAGGCATGAGCACCAGCACGGCAGAAATGCCGATGATGGCCGTAATGATGCCGCGATAGACCGGGGCCTCGTCCCAGCTGCGATCGGCGCCGCGCTCCCAACCAAATGCCTCGCAGATGGCACTCGACGTAACGCCCGGCAGCACGCAGGCAGCCAAAAAGCTCGCTGCGACCAGGCCCGAGGCAAACAACACCGTGGACCACTGGCCCGCGATAGGCTCCAATGCGCGGGCGGCATCGGCAGCGTCGCTAATCTGAATGCCTGCAGGGAACAACACCGTACCGGTCGTGATGATAATAAAGCCGGCGATGACATCGGCGGCAATCGAGCCGCTCACGGTGTCGATGCGCTGCAGCACGATATCGTCCTCGCCCGCATTCTTATCGACCACGTTGTTCTGCGCCAAGAAGATCATCCACGGCGCGATGGTGGTACCAATCGTTGCGACCACAAGCGACACGTAGCTGGGGTCATTTTGGATGTTGGGCACAACCAGGTCGACCGCCACCTCGCCCCAGCTGGGACCAGCCATAAATGCAGCGACAATGTAGGTCACAAACACGCAGCTCACCAGCAGCAGAATCTTCTCGATGCGCTGGAAGCTGCCCGACATGGTAAGCATCCAAACCAGCAGCGCCACCAGCGGCACCGAGATGCTCGCCGGCACACCAAAGAGGGCAAGGCCGCTCGCGATACCCGCAAACTCCGAAATGGTCACGGCCGTATTAGCGATCAGCAGCGCCGCCATGGCCAGCACGCTCCTGCGCACGCCAAAGCGCTCGCGGATGAGCGACGCCAGGCCCTTGCCTGTGACGCAGCCGCAACGCGCCGCAGTCTCCTGCGTCACGATAAGCAGCACGGTCATGACGGGAAGCATCCACAGCATCTTGTAGCCATAGCTGGCACCAGCGCTGGAATACGTGGCGATGCCGCCGGCGTCATTGCCCGAAAGCGCCGCCAGAAGGCCAGGGCCCATGGCGCCAAAGATGGCCGCGATGGTCAGCTTTTGCTTGGTGCTCGCCTTTTGCTTCGTGTTTTGCACGCGACCACCTAACCCATGACTGACATGGTGAGCAGAACCGCGGCGATGCAGTACGCCACACACGAGATCATGACGGCAATGACGTTCATGGCGGTGCCCGACGTATTGAGGTCGTGCTCGTCACGCCAGAACAGCACCATCAGGTAAATCACGGCGCTCATGTTGCCAATCAGGCAAACGATGGCCGCAATGTTAAAGCAGCCGGTAAAGAGCTGCTCTTCAAACATAGGCGCGTCGAGGAACGCGGCGGTGCGCACCAGCTGGGCGCACAGGTAGGTCACGAGCGACAGAATCAAGCCCATGCCCGTACTCTGGAAGAAGAACCCCAGATACGGCTTGGGCTCATCGTCATGGCCGTCGTACTCCAGGAAGTAGTTCTTGACGAACGACACCATACGCGAGGCAGCCAGCAGCACGAGCGGCATGGCGCACATGGGGAACACCACCAGATGCGCAGAGCCCAGCGCCGTCCCCAGCACTGTTGCCATGATGCACGAGGCAATACCCCACACGACAACCCAGTACTGGCGATGCACAAACCAGCTGAGCACATTCGTCGAGTCGTCGGACGCGCTATCGCCCGAACCGACGCCTGCGATCTGCAGGTCCTCCTGGTGCTCCTCGGCGATAACGTCCATGGCGTCGTCAAAGGTCACGATACCCAAGATGTGACGGTTCTCGTCGCAAACGGGGATGGCGACCAGGTCGTACTTGGTCATCTCGTCCGTTACGTCTTCCTGGTCATCGTCGGGCGACACATACACCAGGTCGCGATAGGCCAGCTGGCCCAGCGTGGCGTCGCGGTCGGCCACGATGAGCGTGCGCAGCGAAAGGACGCCGGTGAGCATACCGCTCGGGTCCTCGGTATAGACGTAGTAGACGCTCTCGAAGTCCTCGTCGAGCTTGCGGATCGCCTCGATGGCGTCACCGACCGTCGCCGTGGCGGGCAGGGAGACAAACTCCGAGGTCATGATGCGACCGGCAGTGTTGTCCTCATAGCCCAGCAGGTTACGAATCGCCTTCTCCTCCTGAACGCCCATCAGGCGAAGAAGCTTCTCGGCCTTCTCGTAATCGAGCTCGTCGATCAGGTCAGCGGCGTCGTCCGGGTCCATCATGGCCAGCATCGACGATGCGTCCGTATCGGACAGGCCCTCGAGCATCTCGGTCATAAGCTCGTCGTCATCGAACTCCGAGATGGCCTCGGCGGCCTGGGCGGTATCGAGCTGCGCGAACACCTGCGCACGCAGGCGCGGGTCGAGCTGTTCGATAATGTCGGCAATGTCGGCGGGGTGCAGCTCGCCGAGCGTCTTGTGCGACACCGACAGCTGGATGTTTTTAGTCGAACGATCGAGCAGGTCCATATAGGACCAGGCGATAATATCCTCGCCGAGCGGTTTGCCCAGGTGCTTCATAAAGCCCTCGACAACATGCTCAAGGGCGGGGCTGATCGCGCGCAGCAGACCGCGGGCGCCAACTTCGGCACCCAGCAGGCGCAGCTGATTTTCGCCCGACATGGAAAACTTGATGTCGTTCACGCGCACGACCTTCATGCCCTGCGTGTCGACGATCTGCTTGTTAAGCACGTCGCGAGCAAGTAAGAGTTCGGTCGGCTGCAAGTACGAAAAACGGATTTCGGTGGCCGGCGACTTAAGGTGTACACCCGTCTCGTCGATACGGTCGACCCATTTGCGCCAGCTGATCATAAACGGCGTCTTGCCGGGTCCGCGGAACGCGAGCGACGTCACGTGCGGAAAAACTTCGCCGGTAGCAATGCCAAAATCGTTCACAACGCCGAGCTTTTCGCCATCGACGTCCAAAACCGGCAGTTTGAGCATCTCACTCAGATAATTCACTGGTGCTCCCCATCATTATCCCTTCGGACTGCGACCATGCCGGCGCGCCGTCCGTGGACTATTAGATATGCATACGCATGCGCGGGCGGCACGCCGCTCGGCGCTCACACCCCGTACATGCGCAAGAAGCACCTGCATGGGGTCATCGACTGTATGGTCGAGGTTTGGATTTCACCTGCAACCTTTCTCTTGACCCTTGTTATCCGCAGTAACTATAGCATCAGCATCGCGCCGTGGCGTCAAATTTATGCTCCAAACATCGCAGGCATATCAAACGCTGACGCATCCGTGACATAGTCATTGGGGACGTTCTTACATGACTAGTCTGTGGTGTCGTCATCTTCGGCGAGCTGGGGGAACACGGCGTTTTTGGGCATGGCGGCCTTCGTCAGCGAGGTGAGCTTTTTGCTCAGCGATGTATCCGTCTTGACCAGATCGCTCAATGTCACGATTTTGTAGCCGTCGGCAATAAGCCCGTCGATAATCTGCGGCAGCGCCTCGAGCGTCTGCTCGGCACATTCATCGTTATCGGTCAGCAACACAATGTT
This sequence comes from uncultured Collinsella sp., assembly GCA_958372035.1. Lineage (GTDB taxonomy): Bacteria > Actinomycetota > Coriobacteriia > Coriobacteriales > Coriobacteriaceae > Collinsella. The sequence goes on from CATXML010000076.1 coordinate 4,257, forward strand.
GCCCGGCGTCACCGAATCGAGCACCGTCGAGACCTGCTCGTCGGCACCGTTGAGCAGCCAGTCGCCCGAATCGATATTCCACGAGACCACGGCAGACACCAGGTCCATCGCATCAATCCAGTTTTGCTCGTCAAAGGCTGCGTAGGGAGCACGCAAAAGCATCGTCGACGTTCCGGTCACGGACTTGATCGCCTCGGTGCCCTTCGAAACCTGCTCGCGCACCGCATCGCGGTCCTGGCCCTTGAGCGATTCGTCTCGGTAGCTGTTGGAGCCGACCTCGCAGCCAGCATCGACAATCGCCTTGGCCGTGGCGGGCGAGGCCTCGGCCGCATCACCCGACAGGAAGAACGTCGCGGTGACGCCCTTTTCCTTGAGCACCTGCAAGATCTGCTTGGTCGCTCCGCTCGGGCCCTCATCAAACGTCAGCGCCACGTACTTTTCGTTGCCCTTGGGCGCCACGCTCGCGCACTCGACCACGCAATCGGTGGCGGGCACGACCTCGCCGCGGTCCTGCGTCTTACCCGACTGCTCGCCGACCCACACCTCGGAGCGACCTTGGATGCCCCACGTCTTGACGTACTCGATAGCACCCGTGCCCTCGACCTTGAGCTTGGGCTCGATAACCGTCGCCTGGACCTCGTGCTTCTCATACGTGTCGCGGCCGTCCTTGACCGTCACCTTCTCGCCGCCCGTAAGCTCGCGGCTTTTCCACTTGCCCTGTTTTATGCGCTTGCCGTCCACCTTTACCGACAGCTTTTCGCCGCCATGGCGGGTAAGCACGCTGTCGTCAACGGCCAGCAGATCCCCGGCGTCGTAGGTATCGGTCAGCTCCTGATCGTCGATGAGATTTTGCAGCGTAGATCCGACGCGCACCGCAGTCTCCTGGCCGTTGAGGACGACATCCACGCTGCGGTTGACGTAGCCCACGACGGCAGCGATAAACAGCACGAGTGCGCAGCCCACGGCGATGAGCGCATAGGGCAGGCGAGACGGACGACGGGGCGTGCGGCCGCTGCCGATGCGAGCGCTTCGGTCGCTAAAGCCGCGGCTATGGTTGAGATACATCGCGCCGGGCTTACGGTGACGCTTGCGCTGACCGCTGGGCAACTGCCCCAGGTCGCGGCGCGCCGTCGGACGCGCACCCGAGCGCCCGTTTAAGTTAGATCCGTTTTGGCGCATGTGCCCTCCCCCATAAACGCAGCAAGCCGGAGCAACAGGTCTCCGGCTTGCCTCCCATCAATTGGTACGTCGCTATTTGCTAGCTTTTGACGAGCCCCCGCTCGCCTTTTGATATTCGTCCTTAAAGGCCTTGAACATACCGCGCGTCTTGCCGAGCTGCTTGCCCAGCGCGCGACTGCCCTTGTCCACGGCGACCGAACCCTTGTCATCGAGCACCTTAGCGCCCTTCTTGACCTTATCGCCCACCACGACGCTTGCCTCGGCGGCCTTGGCAGCCGCGCCGCCCGAATACCCGAGCGACTTGACCTCGTCCGAAACGATCATCGCGCCGTCCGCATAGCCGCGCAGCATCGTCGGCGGCATCTGCGTGTCGCCCACCAGCACACTCGAGGCAGTGCCAGTGGTCACATAGAATGTCTGCACGATACCCGAACGCGGCTTGAACTCCACATCCGAGCAATAGCCCACGACATCGCCCGACTCCGTGCGCACGTCCATGCCAACCCAGATAATGCAATCGTCCAGGTTGATGTCGAGGCGCTTGGCCGCAGCGGCATCGTAGGTGCCCTTGACGTCGTCAACTGCGATGGCGCCCTCGTAGACGCCAATGGCATCGAGCGCCACAAAGCGGTCGGGGCGCTCGATCATACCCGCGATATCGGACTGGCGAACCATAAAGCCCACCACGCGTGTGCCGCCCGGGGTAAAGACCGGAAAGTGAATCTTGCCGAGCTTTTTAGGGCTGCGCGGCGTGCCGTCTTTTTTAGTGCGCTTATCCTCGGTAGGCTTGCGATAGATCTTGGCGCCGACAAAATCCCCGGCGCGCATTATGCCTCGGTCGA
>CATXML010000077.1 GCA_958372035.1 uncultured Collinsella sp.
GCAGCGGCAGCCGCGGGCTCAGCCTTCTTCTTGAACATGTCAAACAGACCCATACATTTTCTCCTCTTGATTAAGCGCAACGTTATGCGCATGCCTATGGTAATTATAGTGCCAAATGGTTCAAATGCTAAGGTGGGGACTCGAATCGCGAGCCCATCCCAACGCTTTTCCCCGGTGGCACTCATATTGTCGATTAATCCAGGCCCTCGGCACCGTTGGACTTGATGATCTTCTGGTAGGCGTAGAAGCTGTCCTTGCGGCGGCGCTCGTAGGTGCCGGTGCCGTCGTCGTACTTATCGACGTGGATAAAGCCGTAGCGCTTGCGCATCTCGCCGGTGCCGGCCGAGACCAGGTCGATGGGACCCCACCAGGTGTAGCCGATCAGGTCGACGCCGTCCTCGATGGCCTCGCCCATGGCCTTGACATGGCTCTGAAGGTAGGCGATACGGTACGGGTCGTGGATGGAGCCGTCCTTCTCCACCTCGTCGTAAGCGCCCATGCCATTCTCGACCACCATCAGCGGGATCTCGTAGCGGGCATAGATCTCGTTGAGGGCGATGCGCAGGCCCGTCGGATCGATCTGCCAGCCCCAGTCGGTACTCTCGAGGTAGGGGTTCTTGCCGCCAAAGGTCATGTTGCCCTCGGTCATCTCGTGATCCTTATGGGTGCTCACGGTGCCGGACATGTAGTAGCTAAAGGTGTAAAAATCGACCTTGCCGTCGGCGATATCCTGCAGGTCGCCGTCCTCCATCACGAGCTCGACATCGTTCTCGGCCCAGAAGCGCTTGGCGTAGAACGGGTACTTGCCGCGCACCTGCACGTCGGAGCAGTACCAGTTCATGGAATTCATCTCCTGCTGCGTGGCGAACACGTCGGCCGGATCGCACGTGGCGGCATAGGACAGGATGAAGCAGTCCATGTTGCCCATCTTAAACTGCGGATAGTGCTCGTGGGCATAGCGCACGACGCGGCCGCTGGCGACAAACTGGTGATGCAGCGCCTGCATACGAGCCTGCGGCGTAGCATGGACCGCCGAAGCCGGGCCCTCAAAGCCCTGAATCATGCTGGTCTCAAAGAGGTTGCCCATGTCCTGAGTGCCGCAGTTGATCTCGTTGAAGGTGAGCCAGAACTTGACCTTGTCCTGATAGCGGTCGAAGACGGTCTGGCAGTACTTCTCAAAGAAGCCGATGAGCTCGCGGCTCGCCCAGCCGTTGTATTTCTCGACCAGGTGATAGGGCATCTCGTAGTGCGACAGGGTCACGAGCGGCTCGATATTGTGAGCGCGCAGGCAGTCGAAGACGCGGTCGTAGAAGGCGAGGCCGGCCTCGTTGGGCTCGGCGTCGTCACCGTTGGGGAAGATGCGGCTCCAAGAGATGGACATGCGGAACATGGTAAAGCCCATCTCGGCGAACAGCGCGATGTCCTCCTCGTAGTGATGGTAAAAGTCGATACCGTCATGGTTGGGGTAGAAGCGGTTAGGGTCGATGTCGATCGTAATCTGGCGCGGCTCCTTGTAGCTGCCACCCAAGAAGTGGTCGTCGACCGACGGACCGCGGCCGTCAACGTTCCAAGCGCCCTCAAACTGATTGGCGGCCGTGGCGCCACCCCAATAGAAACCCTCGGGGAACTTGATGTTTGCCATGAGCATCTCCTTTGCATTGCGGGTCGATAGGCCGAGTATCGCCCACGCACGCGACAGGCAGGGGCAGGGGTGCCAAACCCGACACTTCTTTTCGCAGCGGCACCCCGCCGCCACCCCGCCCCTGACACTTCCTGACACCTGCCAAAAAGGGACTGCCAAAAAGGGACAGGTTTATTTTGGTCGGTTTTATCTGGGCAAACGCTGGCGATACGCTGCCGGCGTGCAGCCATAGCGCTCGGCAAACTTTTTGTAGAAGAAGCTCATGTTGGCGTAGCCGGCCTCGCGCGCCGCGGTTTCGGCAGTGGCACCGGCGTCGAGCAGTGTTGCCGCGCGTGCCAGGCGGCTCTCCTGCACGAGCTGCATAAACGTGTGGCCCGTCTGCCGCTTGAGCAGTGCGCTTGCGTAGTTGGGACTCAGATGGAGGTGGCGAGCTACGTCCTCGAGCGTACAATCGCAGGCATGGCGCTCGATGTAGCCCACGGCGGCCGCGACCTGCGCCGAAGGCAGCCTGGGCATGTCCGCCTGCAGCAGCGATGTCTCATAGCTTTGCATAAGTTCGACCAGCAGCAACTCAAACAGCTTCGACACGATCTGGGGACTCGCAGCCGTCGGCTCCAGAAGCTCGCACAGCATCTCCTGCATATATCGGCGCACGCGGCGGCTGTTGCCCGTGCGGAAATGCACATGACCGCGGTGGTCGGTTTCGTCATTGAGGGCATTAATGAGGAACTGCGAGACGGTGCTTGACGGCGACAGGCTCTGCTCTAGGCTGCGGTGCAACATCGGCCGCGAGATGACGATGCTCAGCATAATGTCATGCTCGCCGAGCTCGCCTACGGCATGTGGACAGGCGGCGTCGAGTAAGAGCACCTCGTTTTGGGCAAGCATGAGCTGTTCGCCGTTGACGGTCTGCGGCGCATGCCCGCGATAGACATAGCTGATTTCGACATAATCGTGCACATGCTCCGGTACAGGGTTGAAGCGCGAGCTGCGCACGATTGATAGGCCCTCAGGCATGCCTTCTTGGTGCAAGGCTCGCGTCGGGTCACCGATTTTATGGATATGTTTTTCACCGATATTCTGTTGATGACCCCAGCTGAACGCATCATTCCAGTCATAGCGGGCGCCCGCGTGGTAAGCACGCTCGCTGTCGGTCAGCTCGAGCAGAAGGCTGTCTAAACGTGCAAGATCCATGGCATTACAATCGTTGATTCGGTCATATTCTGCTGTGGTTTTGATATTAGCAGGACGGCGCGCTCGGCGTACTCTGACTTCAATCGATTTAAAAGGTTGGTTTTAGAGGAGTGGATATGGCGGCACACGACAACCATGTGCTTCCGTTCTTGTGGCTCAAGGGCGAGGCGCACGAGACGATTACCGAATACCTGGAGCAGATCGCCGGTGCGAACATCCGCGAGGTCTGCCTCGAATCGCGCACGCATCCCGAGTTTTGTCGCAACGGCTGGTGGGCTGACCTGCGTTTTATCATCGGCGAGTGCAAGCGCTTAGGGTTGAAGATCTGGCTGCTCGACGACGCCCATTTCCCCACGGGCTACGCCAACGGCGCGCTTGCGGGCGAGAACGTCGACCCCGCGCTTAAGAAGACCGTGCTCAAACATCGCACGGTTACGGTCGTCGGTCCCCAGCCGTCCACGGTCATCAAGCTCGGCAATCTTATGGATCACACGGAGCGCTTTGTGGGCGCGGCGACTTTCGACGCCGCCGGCGCACCGCTCGACCTTGAGCTCTCCGTTGAGCAGGCCGACGGCACCCCCGCTCGCCTGCGTTTTGACGCGCCCGCCGGCATCACCACCGTCGAGCTCTTCGTCACCAGCCAAAAGACCGGCTTTCGCGATGAGTACATCAACATGGTCGACGCCGATTCGTGCCGTGTGCTCATCGATGCCGTCTACGAGCCCACGTTTGAGCACCTGGGCGACGAGTTCGGCTGCACCATACTGGGGTTCTTTACCGATGAGCCGGGCTTTATGAACGAGAAGGGCACGGCTCTCGACGATGCTTCTACCAGCAGCTTTATTGGACGCGGCGATATGTCACTGCCCTGGTCGGACGAGCTTGCCAGCCGCCTGTGCAATGCACTTGGCGAGGACTGGCTCACCAAGCTACACGGCCTTTGGACACGCGAGGCAGATGGTGCCCGAGCCCGTCACGCCTACATGGACATTGCCACGCAACTCTACCGCGCATGCTTTGACGAGCAGATTGGCGACTGGTGCCGCGAGCGCGGCGTCATGCACATCGGACATGTGATTGAGGACAAAAGCTGCCACACGCGCCTGGGCCAGGGCGCCGGGCACTACTTCCGCGCGGTCGCCGGACAAGATATGGCGGGCATCGACGTTGTCATCAACCAGCTTGCCCCCGGCATCGACCACGGGCGCTACAGCTACTTCCACGGCGCGTGGAACATGGAGTTCTTTACCTACGCGCTTGCCAAGCTGGGCTCTTCGGCCGCGCGTCTCGACCCAAAAAAGCAGGGGCGCTGTATGGCCGAGGTCTTTGGCGCCTTCGGCTGGCACGAGGGCCTTCGCGAGATGAAATGGATCGCCGACCACATGCTCGTCCGCGGTATTAACTGGTTTACGCCGCACGCATTTAGCATGGCGCCCTTCCCCGATTGGGACTGCCCGCCGCACTTTTACGCACACGGCAACAATCCGCAATGGCCGCACTTTGGCCAGCTCATGAGCTATATGAACCGTACGGCAACGCTGCTTTCGGGAGGCAGCGCCACGCGTCCCGTCGCCATCCTGTACCACGCCGATGCCGAGTGGGCCGGCAGCGCCATGCCTATCGAGCGCGTGGCTGCCGAGCTCACGCGCGCGCAGATCGACTTTGATTTTGTGCCCGCCGAGGCTTTTGAGGATGAGGACCGTTACGAGGTTTCAATTGCTGATGGAATGCTTACCGTAAACGATTGTCGTTACCAGGCGTTTGTTATGCCAGGAGCTTCATTTATTGGTTCGGCGACGGCGCGGGCCGTAAGGCGCATGATGGATGCGGGAGTTATGGCCCTCGCCGTCGACGAGGTGCCGAGCGCGCTTTACGACGCCGATGGCGTGGTTGAACTGGGTGAACTTGCAGCGACTCCGCTTGCCGATATGGCGGGCGTGCTGGCGAGCGTTGGGCTGCAGACGGTTGTCACCGACACGCCCCAGCCCTGGCTGCGCGCGCTTCGCTACGAGCATGCCGGCGAGACCTACGTCATGCTGGTCAACGAGCACCCGCGCGAGTGCATCGGCTGCACAGTTAAACTCGCGCAAGGCGAGCGACTTTGCGGCACGCGCCTCGACCTGTTGAATGGCACCGATCCCGTTGCGTTTGACGGAACGCTTGAGCTCGCACCCTTCGAGAGCTGCTTCGTTGCCTTGGAGACGGACGGCGAGCTTGAGTCCGGGGGCGGCGCGGACATGGGCTCGAGCGATGCGCTCGCCCTCGACATCAACGGCCCTTGGAACGTCGCCCTCTCCCCTGCCGGCGGCGGAACCTTTGGCGCCCCGCGGGAACTCGAGCACTTGTGCGATCTCACGGCCGAGCGATTCCCCAATGCCTGCGGGACGTTCCGCTATCGCACGTTGTTCGAGCTGGCGAACGACCTTGCCGATGCCACAATCGACCTGGGAGATGTCTACGAAGTCGCGACACTTACGCTCGATGGACACCCACTCGGCACACGCATCTGTCCGCCCTATCGCTTTGCCATCGACCCGCTTGCCGCCGGCACGCACGAACTCACCGTCGACGTCATCAACACGCTCGATCATGCGATTCCCGACATCTTCGCCCTCACCGAACCCGTCGCCCCGAGCGGCATCCTCGGTCCCGTTACCCTTTGCGGGCAAAACCTGCCAAAATAAACCTGTCCTTTTTTGGCAGGTTTGTTGAGTGTGGGAGTTCGCATGGATATCAAACGCAAGATTTCCGAGGCGCAGGGCCTTACCCCTACCGAGCAACAGCTCGGCATCTCGGCCCTTGCCATGGGCGAAGACGTCCGCGGGCTCTCTATTAAGGAATTTGCCGCGCGCACCAACGTTTCCGTTGCGAGCGTGCACCGTTTTTGCAAAAAGCTCGGCCTCGAGGGATTCAAAGACCTCAAGGTCGAGCTCATCCGTCAGGCAGCCGAGACGGGTAACCGGCGCGACGTGGACATCAACTTTCCCTTCGATGCCACCTCCACTCCTGCGCAGGTGATGGAGCGTATGGAGGGGCTCTATCAGACCACTTTGGCCGAAACGCAGGAGCTGCTCGACCCCACACAGCTCGACCAGGCCGCCAAGCTTATCGTGCGCGCCGGCACCGTGGACATCTACACGGGCTCGCATAATCTGTATCCAGCGGGAATGTTCCGCGATCGCCTGCTTTCCGCCGGCAAAAGCGCGACGTGCCACGACAGTGTCGAGGCGCAGGTGCGTACGGCGCTCGCCTCGGGCCCCGACCATGTGGCAATCATCATCTCCTACAGCGGCCTTGCCCCCAACCTCAGGGAGATCTTGCCAATCCTCAGCAGTCGACATGTCCCGGCCATCGTCATCGGCACACCGCACTGCGCCCGCATTCACCCCGGCT
>CATXML010000078.1 GCA_958372035.1 uncultured Collinsella sp.
AAGGTTCTCGACGCCCAGCCAGGTGAGCAGCGGCTGCGCGCAGTGGTGACCGGCGCGGATGCAGACGCCGTCCATGTCCATGATGCTCGCGACGTCGTGCGGGTGGATGCCCTTGACATTAAAGCTCACGACGCCGTGGTGGTTATCCCAATAGATGGAGCCGATGATCTGGACAAAGTCGAGCTGCATGAGCTCGCCCATCAGGTAGTGGACGAGTGCCTGCTCGCGTGCCTGGATGTTTTCGTAGCCCACCGTGTTGACGAGGTAGTCAAGCGCTGCGCCCGTGGCGTAGATGCCGGCGGCGTCCTGCGTGCCGGCCTCGAACTTCTCGGGGACGGGCGCCCAGACGGCGTCCTGCTCGGTGACCGAATCGATCATCTCGCCGCCGGTGAGCATGGGCGGCGTGGCGTTGAGCAGGTCCATCTTGCCCCACAGCACGCCGATGCCCATGGGGCCCATGGCCTTGTGCGCGCTAAAGGCAAAGAAGTCGGCGCCCAGATCGGCTACGTTGACCGGCATATGTGGCAGCGACTGCGCGCCGTCGACGACCAGATAGCCGCCATACTTGTGCACGAGCTTGCCGAGGTTCTTGACCGGGTTCTCGACGCCCAGCACGTTAGAGACCTGACCTACGGCCAGAATCTTGGTCTTGGGACCCACCTTGGCAAGCACTTCCTCGGTGGTGAGCTGGCCGGTCTTGGTGGGGTAGAGGTAGACGAGCTTGGCACCGGTCTCGCGGCAGACCTGCTGCCACGGGATCAGGTTGGAGTGGTGCTCCATGATGGTGATGACGACCTCGTCGCCGGGCTCCAGCACCGTGGGTGCGAAGCTCTTGGCGACCAGGTTGAGCGACTCGCTGGTGTTGCGGGTGAAGACGACTTCGTTGGCCTGGGCGGCGCCGATGAGGTCGGCGATCTGCTGGCGGACCTTGGCGATGGCGTCGGTGGCCTCGACAGACAGCGAGTACAGGCCACGCAGGGGGTTGGCGTTCATGCGCTGGTAGAAATCGCGCTCGGCGTCGAGCACGCAAGCGGGGCGCTGTGCGGTGGCAGCGCTATCGAGGAAGGCGATCTCGGGATGCTGCTGGAACAGCGGGAACTGGCCCTTGTAGGGGTTAGTCTCGATGTCCACGGTGGGCCAGCCGCGCGAAGCCTCGTCGCTGGCGTCGAGCACCATAGGCTCCGGTGCGGTGCAGGTATCGCATTTAACGTGCTCGGTGTCGATCATGCGAGCTCCTCTTCAAAGTTATCGATCAGGTTGTTGCCCAGGCGGACGACGGCAGCGCGGGTGCGCTCATCGGTTGCGGAAAGCGCGGCGTCCTCCAGCTTGGCGCGGATGAACAGATCCTCGGCGGCGTTTTGGTCAAGGCCGCGGCAGGCGAGGTAGAACAGCTGCTCGTCGCGGACGTGGCCGATGGTGGCGCCGTGGTTGCCGGCGACGTCGTCCTCGTCGCACAGGATGACGGGGACAGTCTTGTTATCGACGCCCTTGTTGGCCAGCAACACGGTCTCGCGCTCGGTGCCGACGGCACCCTTGCAGCCGTGCACGAGGTCGATGGTGCCGCGGTAGACCTTCTTGGACGTGCCGGTCAGCACGCCGTTGGCGTCGATCTCGCACTCGGTCTTGCGGCCGCGATGGCGCAGCTCGTAGTTAAAGTCGCGCACCTGTTCGCGGGCGCCCAAGTAGTCGGTATCGATGGTCACCTTGGCGGTGTCGCCCAGCAGGTCGCCGGCAAGGCCGGTGGCGCTGGCGCCGGCACCCAGGACGGTGTGCTGCACGTTGACGCGCGCGCCCTCGTCCAGGAACAGACCGGTGTCGTCGAGTGCGATCCAGCTGTCGTCGAGCGTCTGCGTGCAGGTCACGTTGACGGTGGCGTACTCGTGGGCGCACACGCGCAGCGCGGAACCCACGACGCCTTCGCCGGCAACGGGGGAGTCCAGGGCGATCTGCAGGTCGAGCGTCGACTGGGGACGGGCGACGACGTCGATGGCGGCGATGGCGGCCGCAGCGTCGACGCCACTCACGCGCACGGTAACCGTGGCGTGCTGGTATGCGGGCGCATCGATGACGATGCGCTTGGTGGTGTGGTCGGCCAGGTAGGTGTAGGCGGCTTCGCCCATGCCGGTCTCGAAGGCCTCGGCAGGGGAGAGCTCTTCCTCGAGCTTGATGGCGCCGGCCTGGTAGACAGAGGTGGCGGGCACGTCGAGCTCGGTCTCGGGCGTGATGCGGGCGCGGTCGGCGGCGTCGCCGGGGGCAGCGGCACGGCGCTCGGGGAAGCGCTCGGCCATGGCTTCCATGGCGGCGTCGAAGGCGTCGGCCGAGCCGGCAAACTGCTCGTCCAGGCCTTCGACCTCAACGGCCTCGGCGGGAGCGGTGGCAAGCTCGTCGGAAAGCTCGAGCTTGGTCTGGTTCATCTTGAGCCAGCCCCAAGTGGCAGCAGGCATCGCATTAACTTGCTCGAGCGTGGTAGCAGCGGTGTTGGTTTCCTGTTTCATTATCCGATCGCTCCTTCCATCTCGAGCTTGATCAGGTTGTTCATCTCGACGGCGTACTCCAGCGGCAGCTCTTTGGAGACCGGGTTGGCAAAGCCGTTGACGATCATGGTGCGGGCCTCTTCCTCCGAGATACCGCGGCTCATCAGGTAGAACACCTTGTCGTCGCCGATGCGGCCGATGGTGGCCTCGTGGCCGATATCGACGTTCTTGGCGCGGATGTCCATGGCGGGGATGGTATCGGAGCGGCTCTGGTCGTCGAGCATCAGTGACTGGCAGCTCACGGTTGCCTTGGAACCCTCGGCCTTGGGCGTGGCCACGATGGAGCTGCGGAAGGTCTGGATGCCGCCGCTCTTGGAGATGCCCTTGGTTTCGACGGTCGCCGAGGTCTCGGGGGCGTTAAGCACGACCTTGCAGCCGGTGTCGAGGTTCTGCCCGGCGCCGGCAAAGGTGATGCCGGTAAAGCTCGAGCGGGCGCGGCGGCCGTTGAGCACGCTCATGGGGTAGAGGTAGCCCACGTGGCTGCCGAAGGAGCCGCTGATCCACTCGATGTCGCCGTCCTCGTCCACGCGCGCACGCTTGGTGTTGAGGTTGTACATGTTCTTGGACCAGTTCTCGATGGTCGAGTAGCGCAGGTGCGCACGCTTGCCCACAAAGAGCTCGACGGCACCGGCGTGGAGGTTGGCCACGTTGTATTTGGGCGCGGAGCAGCCCTCGATAAAGTGCAGGTCGGCGTCGTCCTCGACGATGATGAGCGTGTGCTCAAACTGGCCGGCGCCCTTGGCGTTGAGGCGGAAGTAGCTCTGCAGCGGAAAATCGAGCTTGGTGCCCTTGGGCACGTAGACAAACGAGCCGCCCGACCATACGGCGCCGTGCAGGGCCGCAAACTTGTGGTCGGTGGGCGGGATAAGCGTCATAAACTTCTCGTGGATGAGCGGCTCCCACTGCGGATCGTGCAGGGCCTCTTCGATGCCGGAGTAGACGATACCCATCTTGGACGCGGTGTCCTGCATATTGTGGTAGACCAGCTCGGAGTCGTACTGCGCGCCGACGCCTGCCAGGTAGCTGCGCTCGGCCTCGGGGATGCCCAAGCGCTCAAAGGTGTTCTTGATGTCGTCGGGCACCGACTCCCAGTCGTGCTTTTGGTCGGTGTTGGGCTTGACGTAGGTGACGATGTTGTCCATGTCCAGGCCCTCGATGGAGGGGCCCCACGTCGGATCGGGGAAACGATTGAAGATCTCGAGGGACTTGAGGCGCAAGTCGAGCATCCACTGCGGCTCGTCCTTCTTGGCGCTGATCTCGCGCACGATGTCGGGCGTGATGCCGGCGTCGAGGCGCTCGAATCCCTCCTCGCCATAGGTGAAGTCGTAGAGGCTGCGGTCGATGTCCGCGACCTCGGTGCGGTTCTTGGTCATTGCGTCGCCCCTTTACGCCTGCTGCTCGGCAGCGGCGACCTCGGCCTGGGCACGCTGCTCGGCGGCCTCACGCTCGAAGGCCTCAAAACCGTTCTTGTCGATCCAGGGGATCAGCGAAGCGTCGTCCTCGCGCACGATGTGGCCCTTGACCATAACGTGGACGCGGTCGACATCCAGGTGCTCCAGGATGCGCGTGTTGTGCGTGATGATGAGCATGGAGCCGTCGCAGCTCTTGCGGTAGGCGTCCATGCCGTGGCTGACGGTGGAAAGCGCGTCGACGTCCAAACCCGAGTCGGTCTCATCCAGGATGGCGAGCTTGGGCTGCAGCAGCAGGAGCTGGAGCATCTCGACCTTCTTCTTCTCGCCGCCCGAGAAGCCCACGCCCAGCTCACGGTTGAGGTAGGCGGTGTCCATGTTGAGCTCGGTCGCGAGCTCCTTCACGCGGCGGCGGAACTCCTTGCCCTTCATCTCCAGGCCGGGGCGGCCGGCGATGCTGGCGCGCAAAAAGCTCGACAGCGGCATGCCCGGGATCTCGACCGGGGCCTGGAAGCTCAGGAACAGGCCGGCGCGCGAACGCTTGTCGGTGGTGAGCTCGGTGATGTCCTGGCCGTCAAAGACGATGCGGCCGTCCTGCACGGTGTAGACGGGGTCGCCCATGACCAGGTGGCCGAGGGTGGACTTGCCGGCGCCGTTGGGGCCCATCAGCACATGGGTCTCGCCGGCGGCGACGTTGAGGTTGACGTTGTGGAGGATGGTCTTCTCGTCCACGGAGGCGGTCAGACCTTCGATGGAAAGCAGCGGATTTGCGCTCATGCTGTCCCTCTCTGTATATGGTGTACTCATAGGTGTACTAAACCCTAGGAATCTTCTCGGAATAAAGTTACTATGGGTTCGGCGTTAGTCAAGGGAAAACCCGACTAATCCACTCGAGTTTTCTAGATGTGGGACAAATTCATCGGTTATGTTTGTCCCCAGCGTTATGGGAGGGTAGGTATGCTCATTTCTTCTAAGGGCCGCTATGCCCTCCGGCTGATGATCTATATCGCAGCGCTTGGTGACGTCGAGGGCAAAATCGCCCTGCGCGAGGTCGCCGACCGCGAGCATATCTCGCAAAAGTATTTGGAGCAGCTGGTCCGTCCGCTCATGAAGGCGGGCCTGCTTAAGAGCGTGCGCGGCAAGGGCGGCGGCTACATGATGGCCAAGGACCCGGCCGAGGTGCGCGCCGGCGACATCCTGCGCGCCGTCGAGGGCAGCACGGCTCCGGTGGCGTGCGATGGCATCGATAACAGCTGCACCCGCAGCGATTTGTGCTCGACCGTCAAGTTCTGGCGCGGTCTGGACGACGTGATCGAAAAGTACGTCGACGGCGTGACGTTGGCCGACCTAGCAGCCGTCCCCGAGATCAACTTTGACATTAAGCTGTAGGGCTGAAGATGGTATCTCTCGACAAGGTGTACAAGCAAATTGAGATTTTTGCTCGGGAATGTGACGCCGAGAGGGTTGTGCTGTTTGGTTCTCGTGCCCGCGGTGACAACTTGCCTAAGAGCGATATTGATATTGCTGTAGCAGGTTGCCGGGATTTCGACCGTTTCTCATATCTGATAGAGGAGCGTCTTGATACTCTTTTAGATATAGACGTCGTCAATCTGGATGAGTCCTTATCGCAGCAATTGCTCGATGAAATTGCCAGGGATGGTGTGATTCTGTATGAAAAAATATGAGAACTTTGCCAGCGCCTTGGCGAATCTTGAGGATGCACCCAATCAGGATCTTAGCAATGATTTTGTTCAGAGTGGATTGATTAATAAGTTCAACCTTCAGTTTGAACTGAGCTGGAAGCTCCTTAAACGTCTGCTCGAGTATGAGGGCGCCACGCTTGCCGCGTCGGGGTCTCCTCGTGCCATCTTGAAGGATGCCTACCGATTCTACGACTTTATTGATGAGGCGGCATGGCTAGATATGCTCAGAGACCGCAATACGAACGTCCATATCTATGACAACAAGCTCGCTCAAGATTTGATTCAGCGTATCTTGAACGTCTATATCCCCGCTTTCTGTCAGTTGAGAGACGGGCTGATGGGACGCTACGGCGATCTTCTTCTGGTGCCCGACGACCAGTTTGTTTAATTCCTTAAGATTTCGCGGAGGGTTGTTGCCGTTTGCCGAGCGATTGTTGTGCAACAAACGGGGAGCTGTAATACTAAATCCATCTTTGCAAACTGCACTTTAACCACACCAATGCAGGGAGGATGTATGCAACCCAAGCATTCCGCGATTGTTGCGGGCCTGACGCTGGCGCTTTCGTTTGGCGCCGTTGCCG
>CATXML010000079.1 GCA_958372035.1 uncultured Collinsella sp.
GTAGGGGCCAACAGGCTGGTCGAGCAGCTGGATAAACGCCGGGTCGACGGTATCGAGCTTAAGAATGTTGTCGTCGACCATCATGAGCGCATCGTGTACCTGGGGACGGTCGGCGCGTGTGCCGTTGGAGAGCACGGCGATCTTGGAGTTTGGGGCAAGCTCGTCGCGCAGCGCGACGGCGCCGGCGATGGCCTGCGGAAACTCCGGCGCGGCGGTGGGCTCGCCGTTGCCTGCGAAGGTGATCACATCGGGGAGCTCGCCCTCGGCTGCCATCTCGCGCAGCTTTGCCTCGAGCGCGTCGAGTACCATGGCAGCTGTGTTATACGGCTCATGGCAGGGGCGCTCGGCGTTGAGGCCGTTTTCGCAGTAGATGCAGTCGAACGTGCAGATTTTGCCGCTGGCCGGCATCATGTTGACGCCGAGCGAGAGGCCAAGGCGACGGCTGCGAACGGGCCCAAAGATGGGGCTGGCATTCAAAAACGTAGACATAGGCATATGCTCCTCAAGACAATTGTGCCTAAGCATAGCATCGGCTCCAAAGCAAGGTGCGGGCTCTTGCTTTACAAGTTTCGTTTTTTCACGTCGCTCATTATGCCGTGCCATGAAAAGCCTCGGGTCGGGTAAAGTTAATCTGTTAACAAGGTGTAAAGCAATGCGGGTCCATCCAATCGTGCTGACGTGCAACTGGATGAGCATTGATGATGGGGGCACAACATGGATTTTACGGTCGAGAATGCGGGCACCACGATTGCCTGTCGCGAATATGCCGGCCCGGTTGTATCGTCCGATGCGCCCGCCTTGGTGTGCGTGCACGGCGCCTGCGTCGACGGCGTCTTCTTTGACGCCATCGCCCGCGAGCTCGCCTGTGACTACCGCGTCATTGCCTACGATCGCCGCGGTTGCGGCGAGAGCGGCGACGCTGCAGACGGACGCTACGACCTCGCCGCCCAAGCCGCCGACCTGCAGGCCGTTATTGAGCATATCGGCGCTCCGGCAAACGTGCTCGCGCACAGTGCCGGTACGCTGGTGACCCTGGAGCTTCTCCGTGCAAACCCCGCCATAATCTCGCGTGCGATTCTGCATGAACCCGCCGTGACGGATGATGGTGCCGGCCTGGGCGCGGCCCCAGTTTTGCTCGAGATGATCGCCGCGGGAAAGGTCTCCAGGGCATTACGGGCCTTCCTGGGCGCCATCGGCGATTCGGACCCTGAGGCCCCCAAGTTAACCGAGGCAGAAGCCAAGTATGCCCTGCGCAACGGCCGCAGTTTCATGGCGAACGAATACGGGATTACTATGACCCGCGTTCCCGATTGGAATAGCGTTCGCGCGTCAAAAACGGTGGCCGCCGTGCTCCTGGGCGAGCTCTCGATTGGCACGCCCCGCGAGGCTGGCACGCGAGCGGCTGCCGAATATCTCGATTGCCCTCTCGTGACGATCCCGGGTGCGCACAACGGCCTGCGCGATCGTCCGGCAGCGGCTGCCCGGGCTGTCCGTGGCATCCTGGGGTTCTAGCACCCGCAATAGCCAAAGCAGGCTCCATCCGCAAACGTTTCGACCGTGTTAACAAATGCGCTCAAAACCTCACGTCTGCGGCTTCGATTGCGCCGTCTGCCAACTCATAAAAATGTAACAGCATTCACGTGCTTACCTGCATCGGCAAGGTGTTACCCTTGTAACATTTGGAACCCACCGCTACCATGCGAAACTATCGAAAGGGCCCCATATGCTCAATAATCACGAGGTCAATCTAACCGACGAGGAGGCTGCCGCCGAGGTCGCCCGTGTCGCGAAGACCTACCCCGTGGTACGTTTGCTGTCTGTCGATCAGATTAAGGGCGATCCCAACTGCCTGCTCGCCGGCGATCGGTGTCCCTGTCTGCGCCAGTCAAGTCTTGAGGCCTTGGCGGCGGGTTCCGATGAGGTATCGGAGCAACTGCTCAACGATGGTGTTGAGTACCGCGCTCGCCTGCGCCCCCTGAAGGTCGAGGGCGAGCCTCACGTTCTGCTGATGGTGCGTCCGATTGATGAGCAGGAGGCCGCAGAAGAGGACCTTGTCTACACCGACGTGCTGACGAGTGTGCGCAATCGCCGATATTATGAGGAAAAGCTCCGAAGCGCCCGCATGAATGCCGGCGTTGCGATGATCGACCTTGATGATTTTAGGGTCTTCAACGATACGTGTGGCCGTCATGCCGGCGACCTTGCGCTCGGTGCTGTGGCGACAGCCATGCGCAGCGGAATCCGTTCGACTGACGAGCTTGTGCGCTATGGCTGCGACAAGTTTGTGGTTGTCATGCCCAATATTCCCTCCGATGACTTCACCCGTCGCCTGCATCAGGTATCCGATGCCGTTCATTCCACAATTATTCCGGGCCATGAGCACATGAGCTTGACGGCATGTGTTGGTGGCGTTCGCATTCATGGCGAGACGGTCGATGAGGGCGTTGGCCGCGCTGTTCAGTTACTGAGCCGCGCTAAGGCAAAAGCCGGTACGGTCGTGACCGATGCCGATTCCATCGAGGCCTTCCAAAGCGAAAAGCCTTTGGTGCTTATTGTCGATGACTCCGAGATGAACCGAGTCATTCTCAACGAGATGCTCAAGGACGAGTATTGCATCCTCGAGGCCGATAACGGTCGTGCGGCGCTCGACATGGTCGACCGCTATGGCGATGAGTTGTCGCTCGTGCTGCTGGACATTGTGATGCCGGGCATAAGCGGCTTTGAGGTGCTGGCCGGTCTGTCGCGCCGAACGAGTATCGACAATCTGCCTGTCATCATGATCTCGAGCGAAGATTCCGATGATATGGTTCTGCGTGCGTACGAGCTGGGTGCTTCGGACTATATCAACCGTCCGTTTGACTCCCGTGTCGTGCGCCGCCGCGTAAGCAACACCATCCGCCTGTACGCCAAACAGCGCCGCCTGACGAACCTGCTGTCCCAACAGTACAACGAGCGCGTCAAGAACAGTCGCATGCTCATCGACATCATGGCCGGCGTCATGGAGCTTCGCAACGGCGAGAGCGGTAGGCACGTTACGAACATCGAAAAGCTGACCGAGCTGCTGCTTGGCTGTCTGGTCCAGCGTAGCGGCACGATCTCCCTCGACAATGAGGAACGCTCCACGATCGCCCTGGCTTCGGCGCTGCACGATATCGGCAAGATGTCGATTGACGATGCGATTCTCAACAAGCCCGGGCGCCTCACGCCCGAGGAGTTCGAGATTATGAAGACGCATACCACGATTGGCGCCAACATGCTGCTTGAGCTGGGTAGCCATCACGCCGGCAATGCGCTTATGGAATATGCGTACCAGATTGCGCGTTGGCATCACGAGCGTTGGGACGGCAAGGGTTATCCCGATGGCCTCAAGGGCGACGATATCCCCATCGCCGCGCAGGTGGTTTCGGTGGCTGACGTGTACGATGCACTGACAAGCGTGCGCGTGTACAAGGACGCTATCCCGCACGAGGAGGCGATCCAGATGATCCTGGACGGTAAGTGCGGCACCTTTAACCCGCTGCTGCTCGATTGCCTGCTCGAGGTGCAAGACCAAATTGCCGAGACGTTGGCACGCCCCGCCGACGTCGTTGCGTTTCCCACGATTTAGTTTGACCAAAGGAGTTTTAATCCATGATTTCCATGCGTGAGGCGTATGAGAAGATCGGCGCTAATTATGATGACGCGTGCGCTCGGCTGATGGGTGAGGAAATGCTTGCCCGCTTTGCCCTCAAGTTTTTGGATGACGAGAGCATGGACAAACTGGAGGCTGCCATGGCGGCAGGAGACGCCGAGAGTGCGTTTATGGCAGCGCACACGCTCAAGGGCGTGAGCCAGAACCTGGGATTTGATAACCTGTACGAGCCGGCGGTCGTGGTGACCGAAGCGCTGCGCGGTGCCGGCTCCGTTGACGGCGCTCGCGAGGGAATGCATGCGCTGCAGCAGCAATATGCAGCTACGATGTCGGCCCTGCGCGAAGCGGCCGAGTAAGAGGCTGCGAGCCTTGATGACTATGAGCGTGGATAATCTCCCGTTTTAGGCCCCGTGGCGGTCTCAAAGTGGGAGATTATCCACGCTCGTTCGATACGTGTCCAAAAAACCACGCTCACCCCTTCTGATTAGTGAATGGGCTATGCGCACTGGCGGGGCTTTCCGCATGCAATCCATATCGTTGTTCGATAAACTATTCGGATAACGATAGATTCGATGAGGGTGAGTGTATGTCCAACAGCGTTCAGCGTATGGCCAAGGCGGGCGAGACTGTAAGGAAGCTTGGCTTTTGCATGGCGGTCGTTTTTGCGGGAATGCTCGTCGCTTTTGCCGCGTTGGTTGTTTACGTGATCTGGTATGCGGTTGCAAACGTTGTTTCTGTCGATTCTTTCGGTGTCGTGACGCTTCTCGATGGCGGGAGCATCGTTATCCCAAGCGGATTGTGCCTGGCACTCGTCGTGGGTATTTCGCTTGTCGTTTTGTGCGGGATCAGCCGTAACATCTCTCGGGGCGTCTCGCCCTTTACCAAGACGCATGTGCGGCTTATCCGTGTTCTCGCGCTTGCCTTTGCTGTTAACGCCGTGGTTTCGCTTGTTGGTGCCTATGGATCGGTCAATCTCACCATTGGCGGACTGGAGCTTTACATCGTGCCTCATTCCTTCGTTATTGAGATTTGCCAAGGCGCTACCTTTGATGCGGGGTCGTTTATCGGCGCAGTTGTCTGTTTGTTTATCTCGGCGATCTGGAGTTATGCCTCGCTGCTCCAAGAGCAGTCTGACGAGCTTGTGTAGGAGGAAACATGAGCTATCTCATCATCGAGCTTGAGACACAACTGCTTAAGAGCGGAAAGACCAGCGCTGATCTGATTCGGGCGACGGGACATACTCCGGCTAATATTTCTAAGCTAAGAAACGGAAAAATTAAAGCTATTCGTCTTAAGACGCTTCTTGAAATCTGTGATGAGCTTGATTGTCAACCGGGAGATATTATTCAGCGCGTGAGCGAGAAAGAGCTCGAGGAACTTATTGTCGAGCGCGCGAAGAATGCCGTGAGGCAGATGCGGGATGGCAGAGGCAATGAGGCGTCGCTTCCGACATCGGTCTTTGCTGTCGATTTGAGCGACGAGTAGCATAAAGCGAACAACTATAACGAAATATCAGTGTAACGGAACCCGTGTCTAACACGGGTTCTTTGTTTATTAATTATCTTGACAAATATAAGTTATCGGCAAAGAATAACATCAAGAACGAACGATAAGAGAAATGAGGAACGATATGAGCTGGATTGTAAAGCCGAGTCATGTGGACCCCGGTGGTGGGTGCAACGGTTACTGCAAGGCATTCTGTGGAGCACGCACTTGCGTCAATAACTGCAGCAAAAACTTCTGTTTAGTTAATCTCTAGCAGTTGCGGCTGCTGCCAGGCGACAGTCTGGCAGCAGCGGTTTTGCTATCAAGCAGAACGGGAGGCCAATGAACGCACCAGCGATAAAGCTATCAAAAGTTTCAAAACGCTACGGGAAACGGCACGTTTTGCATGACGTTTCCTTCGAGGTGCATCAGTCTGAGCTCTGTGCCCTTGTCGGTGCAAACGGGGCGGGTAAAAGCACGCTTATTAAAATAGTGCTGGGTCTTTGTGGGCCGTCGTCGGGTAGCGTGGAGCTCTTTGGGGGCAAATCAAAAAGAGAGCTTAGCCTGATGCGGACGCGTGTCGGCTATGTGCCAGAGTCCAGCGGTGCATATCAATCCCTCAGCGCGGCCGAGAATCTTCGGATCCGATGTGCGGAATGGGGGCTCGATGAGAAACGTGAGGTTCCTCGCGTTTTGAGCCTTGTCGGGCTGGACGTCGATGAGAAAAAGAGCGTGGGCAGTTTTTCTCTGGGAATGAAACGGCGGCTGGATATAGCTACGGCTTTGTTGGGCGATACCGACGTACTCATTTTCGATGAGCCGGCAAATGGATTGGATCCGTTGGGCATCGAGAGTATATGGGCCCTTATCGGTCGATTGAATCAAGAACAGGGCAAAACCATGCTTATCTCTAGCCACGACTTGGATGAGCTGGCATCGGTTGCAACATGCTGCCTGTTTCTTCATGACGGCGAACTGCTGAAAAAGGAATCGATGGACGTCATAAGGGATGAGGCGTCGTCCTTAAAAGAGTATTACAGGCGCTTGATGAAGGCGGTCTCGCTATGAAGCGGGCGATCCATCCCATAAAGGCAGATATGATGCGTTTG
>CATXML010000080.1 GCA_958372035.1 uncultured Collinsella sp.
CATCAATGTCGATCTTCATGGTGAAACCTCCTATCAGGCCAGGCCCTTACTCGTCAGCGCCGAGCGCATCCACGGCAGCGACAAAAGCCGCAACCTGCTTGTCGTCCATCTGCACCGCCAAGTGCCCCGCCGGCTCGTCGTAGGCAAACTGCACCTTATCGATAAAGCAATCCCAGGCACGCTCGTCCACGCGCACAGCGGCCTCGCAATACTGGCTGAGCTTTTTGAGTCCATACCAAAACGCATTCACATGGCGCACAGGATCCTCGTCCAGCACACCATCATAGCGCCGTCCGTTAAACTCACGCATGCGCGCCACGGCAACCTCGAGCGAATCGCCGCCGTCGGCCGAAGACTCGTCCACAAGCTCGGGAATCGTAACTTCGCGCCGAACATTGTGCTTGGTAGTACCGTCGTACTCGCCCACCAATACGTCTTCGTCAAGTCGATCATCGTAGTCGAAATAACTACTGCCGCGGCAAATCCCATGCGGCGAACCGGCACCAAAGGCACAGAACAACCCGCCGTCGGCAACAACGCGCCTATAGGTCTCAAACGACTTCTTTACCTGAGCGAGCAACTCGGAAAGCTCCCCAGCATCGCACCCCGTCTCGCACGCAACGCAAGCAGACTGCGGCAACGATACCGGCTCCACCGTGCTCCCTGCAACGCGGGCAGCGCGTTCGGTCCGATACGCTTGGGCTGCCAAACGCGCTCGCTGCGCAGCACCGCGCACATTCGTAAGCTCGCGCTCCAGCGCCACATCGCCAGTAACATCGCCAGCCACATCGCTCGCAAACGCGTCAGCACCCTGCGGGCCGGTCGCACTCAGCTCGGACTCAAACGTCGCCGTGATCATGCCGGCAAGGTCCGTTGCGTCGGCGGCACAACGCAGCTGCTCCAACTGCGTGCACAGCAGATCGGCATCCAGGGGCACCGCATCCACAACGCACACGTCACTCAGACGCGCCGCGCCCTGCAGCACCAAAGCCCCCGCAGCATCGTACGCCGCACGAACCCTGTCCGCCGTATTGGCACGCAGCTTTACCTCGATAAACGCAAGCGTCTGCTCCAGGCGGGCCAACAGCTCGGCCTTGTCCTCCATACGCAAAAAGGCAGCGTAGCGCCGCTCCATCTGCAACGGGCCCACAACGCCTACCTGCTTGCGAGCGCGCGCAAGAGAATCAAATTCAACGCGGCGTACATACCCGTCAACGGCCCGCACGGCAGACTCACGCGCAGCACACTCGGCAGCCTCGACGCCCCCGATCACGGCCAGTAGCTCGCGGGAGCGCGCCTTGCGCAATAACTCCTCGCGATCGTACTGCTCAAGCGCCGTCTGACGCTTGGCTACCGACTCAAAGCCAAAGAGCTCATCGAGCAGCTCACCAACAGAACGTTCTTCCGCCATGGCAAGGCCTCCTCACGCGCAGCGCGCCACCATGCTCGCGGGCTCACGTGCGCATCAAACGCCTTGCGCACGCAAGCCCGCACGCTCGCATCCCTATAGATCCAACGCCTTCTTCGCGGCATCGACCGGGTCGCCATCCATGTAGAACACCGGGCTCAACCCCGAGATAATCTCGGAGGAAACGCTCTGCAGGCCCGCGATGGCGCTCAGCGGCAATATCACGCGCTTGGCGCCGGCGTTTTTGGCCACGCGCATAATGTCCTCGAGCCCGCGGATCTCGTCCATAGAGCCCGACATGCGCAAGATTCCCGGAACCGCCAGCGCGGACATCACCGGGCGGTTGCACGCCGCGGAGCACAGGCCCACAAACTCGGCAAGAGAGACTTCTTCGGACAGGCCCTTGCTCTGCAGGTCGTTATAGAACAGCAGATAGTCCTTGGAGCCAATGTGCATGCCCGGCGCCACACGGTTCGCCAGGTTCACAAAGTTGTCGAACGCGGCCTCCAGCGTATCGCGCACCGGCTTGTTAAAGGCAACGCCCTCGTGCTTAAACTTGCACTCGCCGGCGACGGCCTTGTTCTCCAGCTTGTACACGGCAACCTCGCCGCCCTGCGACCTACCCACGCCAAACACGTGACCGGACAGCAGCGGGCCATCGGGAATCAACGTATCCTCGGACTGCTCGGGCACGCGCACCACGTGCACGTCCTGCGGATTGTCGGCATCCATATAGCCCAGGTTGACGTCGATAAACTCGACGCCCGCCATAATCTTGAGCTGCTCCTTTACGCGGCGACGGCCCTCGATGGCGTAGTCCAGCAGCCAACGAACGTCGTCCTTGTCCATAGCCTCGTCAGGGAACAGCAGCTTGGCCAGGCCGCTAAAGGACTTGCGCACGGCAATCTCGTCACGCTTGTTAAAGTCGCTGTTAAAGCGGAAGTAGCGGTCGATATGATGCGTAAAGTCCTTGCGGCGCATCTCCTTGCAAAACTCCGACAGACAGTCGGTGATTAAGCCGTAATGCCCGGTCAGCAGGCTCGAGCGCATCTTGGGAATCTCCCAGCCCGGCAGGTAATAGTGGATACGGTCGAAGAAGGCCGAGTCGTTGTTAAACTCCGGCGGGAACGGATCAAACAGGTGCGTGGTCTTAAGGACGTTTTGCACGGTGTCGTTGATGTTGCCCTCAAAGACCATGGAGGCATCGGCGTTAATCTGGTCGCGGCCGCGCGCGTAGCTGCCACTCGCCATATAGTCCTTCATGATCTGTACGGCGTTGGTGTCCTTAAAGCGCATGCCGGCGACCTCGTCGAACGTCACGCAATCCCAATGGCCCACCAAGCCCACGCGATCGGCGCGCATGGAGTTCATGCGGCCGAACAGGTTGGCCGTGGTGGTCTGCCCGCCCGAAAGCAAAATGGCGTAGGGCGAAACCTCTTTGTAGATGTGGCTCTTGCCGGTGCCGCGGGGACCAAGCTCGCACAGATTGTAGTTGCGCTCGATGAGCGGCACCATACGCTCGATAAAGTGCAGGCGCTCCTTCTCCGAAAGCTCGCTGGGCTCATAGCCGGCAGAGCGCAGCAGCATGTTGAGCCACTCGTCGCGCGAGAAATACTGACGCTCCTCGATCATGGCGTCCAGGTCCAGGTTGGGCATCTGGATGGGCGTGAGCGACGCCACACTAAACGGAGAGTCCTCGGGCCCGCGCTTTTTGCGCTTGGCCTTGGAGCGGCGCGGCGCATCGTCGCCAAAGACTTCCATGCCAAACTCGTCTTCCTCTTCCATGGGACGACGATACTCGATGCTCATGATGCACCAAATACCACCCTGCAGAATCTTGGAGTAGTCGCGCACGTACTCGGCCGGCATCACAAACGGCTCAATGGTCAGATTGGCAAACGACGCCACGTAGATGTCTTTGTACTCGTCGAGCTTGGCCGTCACCTTATCGATGATGGTAAAGCGACCCAGCTCGCGAATCTTGGACTTGATGCGCTCGGACTCGTCGGGGCGCACATAGTTATCGGTGAGGATCTTGCGGATGCGCCCCAGGCCCTCCGCCACGGCGTCCTCGTCGTCAGTTGAGCAGTACATGCCCAGCAGGTACTCCAGCACAAAGGTAGGCACGTTGGCGCCACGCTTCATAAGGGCCGTGAGGTCCTTGCGCACGATCTTGCCGCCAAAGTGCTCGAGCAGCTTGCCGTCCAGTCCATCCATGTCGTAACCGTCGTCCTCGGGAGCCTCGGCCACGGCCTGGGCATAGTCATCGGCCGAGGATTCGTCCTCGGCGGGCACCGCAGCCTCAGCGGGCGCGGCAGCAGTCGCCGTCTCCGGGACAGGCGCAGCGGCCATGGCCTCTGCGGCAGCCTCAGCCTCCGGGGCAGGCACGGCCTCCCCTACAGGCACCGCAGCCTCCACCGGCGCATCCACATCAATCGAGGGAACTTCCCACAGATCGTCGTCATGGCTATCAAACATAGGACACACTCCTAAAAACCAAAGTCAGCAACAGGGGCAAACGAAACAGCAATGGTGTACGTCTCGCGCCAAACGATCTTGCCCGTCTCGCGCTCGCGGCAGACCAGATAATACGGACCCTTGGCCGAGAATCCATCCGCCGCATGCAACGCAAACTTGGCATGCACCACGCGCTCCTGCGAGTTAACAGAAGTCTTGTTGGCATGCGCCTTGACCGTATCGCTCACCTCGTTGCCACTTGCATCGGTAAACACCAGCTCGTACTCGCACGGCAAGACCTTACCTTGGGCAGGTTCTTCCTGGATCAAGTTGACCGAAAAGAGCGAGTTGGTCACTCGGCGTCCCTCACTAAGTACGCGCAGCGTCGCTGCGCGCGTGTCGACAAAGTCCTTGGAACCCGAGCGCGCACGCCAAAATCCGATAACGGGCACGCAAAGCTCCTGCAGGCTCATGCCGCCGTGGACGTAATTGTTAGTCCCACCGGGACGCTTAAAGTGCACGTTCTCGCGCGGGGCAAACCCCTCAAAGCCGGCACCCAAACGTCCCGTGTCAACATTAACAAACACCCCGCGCGCCTCATCCGAAAGCTTGGCCACGGCCTCGTTGGGCACCACCAGATGACGCTTGCCGTGCATAACGGGAGCGTCAAGGATGGGAAGGTCTGATTTGCCGAGCATCTGGCACTCGTTGAGCTCCCGACGCGTGTAGATAAAGCCGTGATCCGCCGTTATAACGACACGCGCACCCGGGGCGTCGGTGCACACGCGGCGTGCAAACGCGACAAGTTCCTCCACGGTGTCCGCGCAGGCATCGAAAACGTCATCCTGCGTAGCGGCCTTCTCGCCCGTGGCATCGATCTTGTTGTGGAAGAGATAGACGAGCCTAGAGTCTTTGAGCAACGCTTTACGCTCGGTTCCCACCATGTTGAGGTATACGCTCGAGCGCAAAGCGCGCGCCGTGGGCTCAACATGGGCAAGCACGGCCTCGCGCTGCGGAGTCGTCGCAGTTGGCATGCCGTCAACCAGCACAAACGAACCATCCGCTGCAAGCTCAAGCGCTTGGTGAGGCAGTAGCGCGGGCATGCCCACCTCGGTAATGGAGGGAAAGACCGCCTGTATGCTAGAGACCTTGACGTTGCCGCCGCGCTCGCGCTCGAGCAGTGCCGCAACGTCGCGGGCCACCTCATAGCGCAGCGCGTCGCTCACGATAACGACCGTCGTTTTGGCAGAGCCCACAAAGGTGGGCAGCACATGCCAGTAGAACTCATCCTGCCGTTCGGGACCCTCGATGTAGCCGCAATCGGCCCACTCCCCTTGCGCAGCGGTCGCCCAGCAGGCATTGGCGTCGGCCAAGAACCAGTTGCTGTAGAGATTCTCCGCCCAGTCCACCACAGCTCGGGCAGGCTCCTCGAGCACATCGCACTCGGCGGAGCGCGCCCGCAGATACGCGGTGCACATATGGCGATAGGCAGCGTCCATGGCATACCAATCGGACGTGTAGGCATCCCATACCTGCTGGGGTTGCGCCAGATGGAACCCGCCCGCGTGTGCCTGCCTGAACGCGCACATATCGGCCACAGCGGCAAGCAAGTCAAAGTAGCTCTCGACACGACGGTACCAGCTTAGGTCGCAGCGACGAGCAGCAAATGCGCGCGCATCCTCAACACGGTCCGCGCCCTGGGCAAACGAGCAGAACAGCTGCGAGAGCACGGCCTCATTGACGCACGGAAACACATCAAGCGAGGCCAGCACTTCGATCGGCAAGGTCTCGAACCGTGCAAAGAGTCCGCGGGCGTCCTCAACCAAACGGCAAATCTCAAATAGGTCCTCGCTCGATGCCTGGGTATCGGCTGTCTGGTCCCACGTACGCACCGCCTCAAGGCAATAGGGCCCGTAGGCGGGAGCCACATGGCTCTCAAGCCCCTTGAGCGCTCCCTCGGGAAGCGCGGTGGATGCCGCCGTAAGGAGCACATGGGATGCAAGCATAAGCAATGAGTCACGCTCGTAAAGCGGCCCATCAAACCCATAGCAACGCACGATGAAGGCAGAGAGCACATCACGCACGCAGTACTTGTCCACCAACTCGGCCAGCGCCTCGGGGCCCTCGTGCAGCAGCGTGGTCATACAGCCGCGCAGTACAAACGCGGGCCGCGCGTCGACAAACTCTTTACCGCCAAAGATCACCGTAAGGATTCCAAGCTCGATATCGGATACGCCCGCGGCGTGCGGAACGCACGCGGCAAACTTAGCACAGCGGGTCTTGGCATCAAAGAAGGTCTTGTGCTCGCGCAGGCTCTCGCGCACGGCGTCGATATTCTCGATGCCCAGCT
>CATXML010000081.1 GCA_958372035.1 uncultured Collinsella sp.
GCGACCGTTGAGCATGGTCGCGTTGTGGAGCGTGGCACGCACGAGGAGCTTCTCGCCCGTGGCGGCACTTATGCCCGTTACTATCGAATGCAGTTCGAAGGTGCGCGTGCGCACGAGCTCGACTGATTGATATGACAGGAAGTTTATGGCTGACAAGAACCCTTTGACTCCGGAAGAAGTGACGGAGTTATTCTCCGAAATCGATGCATCCGGTGTCTTGGATCCCACGCTTGCCAAAAAGCGCACCGAGCGCATGCGTGAGAAGGAGGCTGCGGCCAAGCGCGGTGACAAAGCGGCGCTAGCGCAGCTGCGCAGCGAGGACCGCGCGAGCCAGGCAAAACATATCGACCCGCTGTCCGAGGACGACCCTTCGGGCTCGCAGGTGAGCCATACCATTACGAAGACTGCCATGGCCGTGGTCATTGGCATCTTGGTGCTGATTGTGGGCATGCAGATTGGCTACGGCGTGATGCGACGCCTGAACACCGCCAACCTGTCCGAGAGCGTTTCGGTGGATACCGTTTCGACGGCGCTGAAGGGCGGCCTTGAGTGGGGCAACGGCTTTACGCAGTTCCCGCTCGACTTTACCGTCGATGAAGCTGATGAGCGTACGGGCACGGTCGAGGTGACGGTGTTGGACACATCGTCTGCCAACGAGCTCGAGCTGCTGTCCAACGGGCAGATTCAGGCCGCTGCGCTTGCGACCAACGCGCTGCTCAACGATAAGATCGACCGCGTGGTGTATAACGTTCACGCCTATATCGACGAGGATAGCAACATTCAGCACGATTCCTTCTTTGGCATGTTTCCCGCGCGGGGTCATCAGAGCGCCATTTTGACGTTTGTGTGGACCAAGAGCTCATCCAACGCCACGAGTATCGACTGGAAGATGCGCATCGTAAGCATGGACGACACCATTGCCGAGCGCATTCAAAAACAGGTGAACTCG
This sequence comes from uncultured Collinsella sp., assembly GCA_958372035.1. Taxonomy (GTDB): domain Bacteria; phylum Actinomycetota; class Coriobacteriia; order Coriobacteriales; family Coriobacteriaceae; genus Collinsella. The sequence continues at coordinate 950 of CATXML010000081.1, forward strand.
GTTTCGTCGCTGATCGAGGACCCGGTGGTGAGCCAGACCAAGATTGACGAGGAAAAGGCCGAACGTGACCTGGAGCATCGTCTGCATGGCCGCGAGATTTTCCGCGGCGGCAAGCCCGATCGCTCACCGTCCGATCTGCTGGAACAGGACAAGCAAAAGTAAGAGGCCATTATCCCGCGTGAGCCACAAGCCCACGCGGGATAATTTTTCTGGGACGGGGATTAAATAATCATTATGCATAGAAAGTCATAATTATCATTTCGTAAACATTTCGATGAAATTAACGCCATGAGGCATGCTTGCGGTTACAATACCGCGAGGCCTAACTACACACCTTTAAGCCGGTCCTGTGAGACCGGGAAGGAGAATTATGGCGAACAACCATACCGCGGGCGCTGCCGCCCGCACCTTCGCGCCCAGCGAGCTTTGCCAGCGTATGCTGGCCAAAACCAGCAAGGGCACCTGCGGTCCCTGTATCCTGTATCTTGAGGATGGGACCATTTTTTATGGACGTGCATGCGGCGCCGAGGGCACCGCGACCGGCGAAGTCTGCTTCAACACCTCGCTCGAGGGCTACTTTGAGGTCATGACCGACCCGAGTTATGCCGGCCAAATTGTAACCATGACCTATCCGCAGATCGGCAATTACGGTATCGACGAGACCGATGTCCAGTCGGCCTTCCCCGGCGACGCCGTGCGCCCTGCGAGCGCTCCGGCTATGCGCGGCATGATCGTTCGCGATATGTGCGCCACGCCTTCTAACTGGCGCTCGGCCGTCAGCGTGCCGGAGTACCTGCGCGCTCACGGCATCGTCGCTATCGAGGGTATCGACACCCGCGCTCTGGTGCGCCATCTGCGCGACAATGGTTCCAAGATGGGCATTATCTCGACCGAGATCTTCGACGTCGACGAGCTTGCCGAGCGCTTGTCCGCTGCGCCCACGCTGGTAGGCGAGAACCTGGTCAAGACCGTAAGTTGCCCCGCGCCTCACGAGTTTGTGGCCGCCGACCTGCCTGCCACGCATGACTTTGCGCTTGCGGCTGCCGCTCCTGCCCGTCACAAAGTGGTCGCCTACGACTGCGGTGTGAAGCGCGGTATTCTGGAGGGCCTGGTCCGTGCCGGCTGCGATCTCACCGTCGTGCCGTGGGATACGCCCGCCCAGCAGGTGCTCGACATGAATCCCGATGGCGTCTTTTTGTCCAACGGCCCCGGCGACCCCGATGCCGTGGTGGAGACCTATGAGCAGGTACAGCAGCTGATCGGCAAGGTGCCGGTCTTTGGCATTTGCCTCGGTCACCAGATGATCAGCCTGGCCTGCGGCGCCCAAATGGAAAAGCTTAAATTCGGTCACCGTGGCGGTAACCAGCCGGTTATGAATCTGGTGAGCCGTCGCGTGGAGATCACCGCGCAAAATCACGGCTTTGGCCTGCTGTTCCCCAGTCTGGGCAAACTGATTCCGGAGCTTTCCGGCGGCGAAACCGAGCATGCGGCCGACGGTGACCTGCGCGCCTGGGTGCGTCGCGGCATCGCGCCGGTCGTGATGAACGAGCGCTTTGGTCGCATTCGCCTGACACATGTGAACCTCAACGACGGCACCGCCGAGGGCATCCAGCTGCTCGACGCCCCGTGTTTCTCGGTCCAGTACCACCCCGAGGCCTCGCCCGGCCCCACCGATGCCCACTATCTCTTTACCGCCTTTACGCGACTCATGGACGGCGAGGAGAACTACCTGGACATCGACACCGCGAAGGACCGCCTCGCCGGCTGGAATTTCGCCGAGTCCGAGAACGCTGCGACCGAGGAGAACTAACATGCCGAAACGTACTGACATCAAGCGCATCCTCGTTATTGGTTCGGGCCCCATCGTTATTGGCCAGGCCTGCGAGTTCGACTACTCCGGCGCCCAGGCCTGCAAGGTGCTCAAGGAGGATGGCTTTGAGGTCATCCTGGTCAACTCCAACCCGGCGACCATCATGACCGACCCGGGCTTGGCCGACCGCACCTATGTCGAGCCCATCACCGCCGAGTTTATCGAGCGCGTAATCAAGAAAGAGCATCCGGACGCGCTGCTGCCCACGCTGGGTGGCCAGACCGGTCTGAACGCCGCCGTCGAGCTGGCGAAAGACGGCACGCTGGACAAGTACGGCGTCGAGATGATCGGCTGCGACCTGGCCGCTATCGAGCGCGGCGAGGACCGCAAGCTCTTTAACGAGGCCATGGCCGAGATCGGCCTGGAGGTCGCGCGCTCGGGCTATGCCTACAGCGTGGCCGACGCCGAGGCTATCGCCGAGCGCGTGGGATATCCCTGCGTACTGCGCCCGAGCTTTACCCTCGGTGGCGCCGGCGGCGGCATCGCGCATACCCACGAGGAGCTCGTCTCCATCGTGAGCCAGGGCCTTGAGCTCTCGCCTGCCCATGAGGTGCTGGTCGAGGAGTCCATCGAGGGTTGGAAAGAGTATGAGATGGAGGTCATGCGTGACCACGCCGGCAACGGCATCATCGTGTGCTCCATCGAGAATCTCGACCCCATGGGCGTGCACACCGGCGACTCCATCACCGTGGCGCCGGCGCAGACACTAAGTGACCTTGAGTACCAGCGCATGCGTGTCGCGTCGCTCGCCATTCTGGAGAAGATTGGCGTCGAGACCGGCGGCTCCAACGTGCAGTTTGCCGTGAACCCCCAGACCGGCCGCCTAATCGTCATCGAGATGAACCCGCGCGTGAGCCGTTCGTCCGCACTGGCCTCCAAGGCCACGGGCTTCCCCATCGCCAAGGCCGCCGCTCGCCTGGCCGTGGGCTACACGCTCGACGAGATCGTCAACGACATCACCAAGGCAACGCCCGCCTGCTTTGAGCCCACGATCGACTACTGCGTGGTCAAGGTGCCGCGCTTTGCCTTCGAGAAGTTTAAGGGTACCGACCCCACGCTCACCACGCGCATGAAGGCCGTGGGCGAGATTATGGCGATCGGCCGCACCTTTGAGGAGGCCTTCGGCAAGGCCATGCGCTCACTGGAGGACGGTCACCAGGGCATCTGCGCCGGTGGCAAGGAGGGTGCCGACAAGCTGAGCGACGACGAGCTCGCTCAGGCCGTGGCAACCCCGACCGAGCACCGCATCTTCTTTGTGGTCGAGGCCCTGCGCCGTGGCTGGGACATCGCCCGCACCCATGCCATCTGCGGTATCGATCCGTGGTACCTCAACCGTATCAACGACATGGTGCAGGTCCAGGAGAGCATCCGCGGCCTGCGTGTGGAGGATATCGACGCCGACGCGATGCGCCTGCTCAAGCAGTACGGCACGAGCGACGCCGAGATTGCCGCGCTGACCGGCTCGGACGAGCGCTTTGTGCGCGCCTATCGCAAGGGTCTGGGCGTGGTTCCCAGCATGAAGACGGTCGATACCTGCGCTGCGGAGTTTTCGAGCGCCACGGAGTACCACTACAAGACGTACGAGAACATCTACCGCACGAGCCCGGATGCCAAGAAGTGCGTGGCTCCCGACGAGACCACGCCGGCGGACAAGCCCAAGGCGATGATCCTGGGCGCCGGCCCCAACCGCATTGGCCAGGGTATCGAGTTCGATTACTGCTGCGTGCACGCGAGCTACGCACTGGCGGCTCGCGGCTTCGAGACCATCATGGTCAACTGCAACCCCGAGACCGTCTCGACCGACTATGACACGTCCGACCGTCTGTACTTTGAGCCGCTCACCTACGAGGACGTCATGGACGTTATCGATGTCGAGCGCCCCGACGGCGTCGTGGTGACGCTCGGCGGCCAGACCCCGCTTAAACTGGCGCGCATGCTCGAGGAGAGCGGCGTCAACATCATGGGTACCAAGCCCGACGCCATCGACTTTGCTGAGGACCGCGAGCGCTTTGCCGCCCTACTCGACAAGCTGGGCATTATGTATCCGCCGGCGGGTCAGGCAACCTCGTTTGAGGAGGCCGAGACCGTGGCCGCGCACATCGGCTACCCGCTGCTGGTGCGTCCGAGCTACGTGCTGGGTGGCCGCGGCATGATGATCGCCTACGATGCCGAGCATCTGCGCGATTACATGGGCGAGGCTGCGCGCATCAGCCCCGACTACCCGGTGTATCTGGACCGCTTCCTGGAGGGCGCGATTGAGTCCGATGTCGACGCCCTGTGCGATGGCGAAGAGGTATACATCGGCGGCATCCTGGAGCATATCGAGGAAGCCGGTATTCACTCCGGCGACTCCGCGACCTGCATCCCGCCGTTCAGCTTTAGCGAGAGCCTGCAGGCGAAGCTCCGCGAGACCACGCGCCGCATCGCGATGGCGCTGGGAGTCCGCGGTCTGGTCAACGTGCAATATGCCATCAAGGGCGAGACCGTCTACGTGATCGAGGCCAACCCGCGCGCCAGCCGTACCGTGCCGTTTATCTCCAAGGCCACCGGTGTGCCGCTGGCCAAGTGCGCGGCGCGCATCATGGCAGGCGATTCCATCGCGAGCTTGGGCCTGCCGAGCGACGAACGTCAGCTGGACTGGTTCTGCATGAAGGAAGCCGTCATGCCCTGGGGTCGTTTCCCGGGCGCCGACGTCATCCTGGGGCCCGAGATGAAGTCGACGGGCGAGGTCATGGGCATCGCCAAGAGCTATCCCGAGGCATACGCCAAGACGCAGCTGGCGATCGACTACAAGCTGCCCGACCCGAGCGCCGGCAAGGTATTCATCAGCGTGTGCGACCGCGACAAGCGCCACATCCTTTCGGTCGCCCGCATCCTGCGCTACCTGGGCTTTGACATCTGCTCTACCGAGGGTACGGCGCGCGTGCTGCGTGGAGGCAACGTGACGTGCGAGATCGTGGAAAAGATCAGCGGCCCGCACGACGGCGAGCGCCCCAACATCGGCGATCTCATCGCCGATGGCAAGATTGCGGTGATCATCAACACGCCGTACGGTCCGGGCTCGCGTGGCGACGGCTATCTGTTGCGCACCGAGGCGGTGCGCCGCGGTGTGACCTGCGTGACCGCGATGTCTGCCGCCAACACGTACGTGAGTGCCATCGAGGCGGTGCGCGAGGACCAGCAGGGTCACGGCAGCGCCAACGACATGGGCATGGACGTCATCGCCCTGCAGGACCTGCCGCAGCACACGGTGTAGATTGACCTGTCCGGCCGGGGCGGAGGGGGCCGAGTTTCCCCCTTCGCTCCGGCTGCAAGCAGAGTCGCTCAGTGGGAAACTCGGCCCCCTCCG
>CATXML010000082.1 GCA_958372035.1 uncultured Collinsella sp.
GCTCTGTACTTCTTCCTCTTCACCTTCCTTATTAAGAAGCTCAACCTCCACACGCCTGGTCGCGAGGAGGAGTCCGAGCTCGCCGAGTCCGTTGCCGAGGGTGAGGCCGCCGCGTCTGTCGCGGTGAAGCAGGGCGCTGTTGCCGCGGCTCCCGCAGAGGGCGTCGATGCAGGCATCGCCGACCTGGTCGCAGGTCTTGGCGGCAAGGACAACATCGAGGAGCTCGAGAACTGCTTTACGCGTCTCCGCGTGAACGTTAAGAACCCGGACCTCATCAATGAGGACCTCATCAACCACGTGCCCAACAGCGGCATCAACCGCAACGGCAACAATATCCAGATCATCTTTGGCATGAAGGTCGCCGAGATGCGCGACAAGGTCGAAAACGCAATTGAGAAGGAGCAGTAAACAATGATCATTACTCTGTGTGGTGGCGGATCCACCTTTACCCCCGGCATCGTCAAGTCCATCGCTCTGCGCAAGGACGAGCTCGACGTTGACGAGATTCGTCTGTACGACATCAACGAGGAGCGTCAGCGCAAGATCGGCGTGCTCGTGGACTGGATTTTGCACGAGGACCTCGGCCTGGACATCAAGCTCACGGTGACCACCGACAAGGAGACTGCCTTTACGGACGCGAGCTTCGTGTTTGCCCAGATGCGCGTGGGCGGCTATGCCATGCGCGAGCAGGACGAGAAGATTCCGCTGCGTCACGGCTGCGTGGGCCAGGAGACCTGCGGTTGCGGCGGCCTTGCCTACGGCATGCGCACCATCTTCCCCATGGTCGAGCTGATCGATGACGTCGAGAAGTACGCCAAGAAGGATTACTGGATTCTCAACTACTCCAACCCTGCTGCCATCGTCTCTGAGGGCTGCCGCGTGCTGCGTCCCAACGCTCGCATCATCAACATCTGCGACATGCCGATCGCGATCATCGACGTGGTTTGCGCCGCACTCGATATCGACAAGAAGGATGTCGAGTACGATTACTTTGGCCTCAACCACTTTGGTTGGTTCACCTCGATTCGCCACAAGGGCGAGGAGGTGCTCCCGCAGCTGCGCGAGTACATCAAGGAGCATGAGATTCTGCTGCCTGACTCCTACCTCAAGGGCATGGGCTCGCTCATGGCAAAGAAGCCCGAGGAGGCCACTGACGAGCACCCCGAGCAGAACCGCCACACCAAGGGCAGCTGGTACTACGTCTGGAAGGGCGAGTACGAGATTATGGAGTGCTTCCCGGAGTACCTGCCCAACACGTATCTGAACTACTACCTGCAGCAGAAGGAGTTCGTCGAGCATTCCAACCCCGAACGCACCCGTGCTAACGAGGTTGAGGAGACGCGTGAGAAGAACCTCTTCGACGGCATCGACCACTACGAGAAGACCGGCGAGATCGACGAGAGCACGTTCTATGCGGGCAGCCACGGCGACTGGATTGCCGACCTGGCTATCGCTCTGAAGAACGACACCAAGCAGCGCTTCCTGGTCATTTGCGAGAACAAGGGCGCTATCCCCAACATGCCCTACGACGCTATGGTCGAGCTGCCTGCCTACATTGGCAAGAACGGCCCCGAGGTCATCAGCCGCGACAACATTCCTCTGTTCCAGCAAGGTCTTATGATGCAGCAGCTGAACTCCGAGAAGCTCGTGGTCGAGGCTACGATCGAGGGTTCGTACGAGAAGGCGCTCAAGGCCTTCACGCTCAACAAGACCGTGCCGTCGATGAAGGTCGCCAAGGAGGTTCTCGACGACATGATCGAGGCCAACAAGGGTTACTGGCCCGAGCTTAAGTAAAGGCAACAGGGTCGCTGGCCGCATACCTAGAGCAATGCCCCGTCCACGTGATTGCGTGGACGGGGCATTGTCATTTGGTAACGCGTTTTATCAAATATGGCATTTATCTGCGGTAATGTTCTATTTCACCGCTGAGGACGACGTTTCATACCGCCTGCCGAACCGTGTCGCTGCCAAACAATTTTATAGGTCAGTGTTGTGCGTGTAGCAACTTCGCTCGGTCTCGCCTCCGGGCTGCCATGTGAGAGGGGATCTTATGGCTCGACTGCACGTAATGGAACGCAGCCACGCTCAGGCCGTCATGGACGACCTGCACGATGCGCTCGGACGCCGTCTGGCGGTGAGTTCGCTCGCCCCGTGTCCCGTTGAGTTTACGGCAGCGCTCGTCAACCTGTGCTCCACCCAGAGCTGTGGTAAGTGCACGCCCTGCCGCGTGGGCCTGAGTGCGCTGAGCGATTTGCTCGCCGATGTGCTCGAGGGCCGCGCCGACGAGTCCACGCTCAACTTGATTGAGCGCACCGCCCGCACCATCTACCTTTCGAGCGACTGCGCCATCGGCTACGAGGCCGGCGCCATGGCACTCACGGCCATTCGCGGCTTTCGCGACGATTTTGAGCACCACATCCGCGAGCATTCCTGCGGCTTTGATCGCGAGGCCCGCGTTCCGTGCGTCTCGGGCTGCCCGGCGCACGTCGACATTCCCGGGTACATTTCACTCGTCGAGGCCGGCCGCTATGCCGATGCCGTCAAGGTCATCCGCAAGAACAATCCGCTGCCGCTCGTCTGCGGCTTGGTGTGCGAGCATCCCTGCGAGATGCACTGCCGTCGCGGCATGGTCGACGACCCCATGAACATCCTCGCCCTCAAGCGTTTTGCCGTTGAGCACAGTGACCTCAACGACCACAAGCCGCATGTAGTGGACAACACCGGTAAGCGCGTCGCTGTGATCGGCGGCGGCCCGGCCGGCCTTTCCTGCGCCTACTACCTGGCCGTGATGGGCCATAAGGTGACCATCTTTGAGCAGCGTCACCACTTGGGCGGCATGCTGCGCTACGGCATCCCCAGCTATCGTCTGCCGCGTGAGCGCCTGCAGGCCGAGATTGACTGGATCTTGAGTGCCGGCATCGATGTGGAACTCGACCACTCCGTGAACGGCGAGGAGCTCGCCCGTCTGCGCGACGAGTTCGATGCCGTCTACCTGGCCATCGGTGCCCATAGCGACAAGAAGCTCGGCCTTCCGGGCGAAGAGGCGCCCGGCGTGGAGTCGGCCGTCAAGATGCTGCGCGCCATCGGTGACGACGAGCTGCCCGACCTGAGCGGCCAGCGCGTGTGCGTCATCGGCGGCGGCAACGTGGCCATGGACGTGGCTCGCTCTGCCGTGCGCTGCGGTGCCGAAAAGGTGAGCATTGTCTACCGCCGCCGCATCTGCGATATGACGGCCCAGGACGCCGAGATTGCCGGTGCCCAGGCCGAGGGCTGCGAGGTTCTGGAGCTGACGGCGCCGCTCGCCATCGAGACGGGCGAGGACGGTCGCGTGAGCGGCCTGCGCGTGCAGCCGCAGATTATCGGCGAGCCCCGTCGCGGTCGTCCGGCCCCGCGTGCCGCCGCGACGCCCGAGCGCGTCATTCCCTGCGAGCGCGTGTTCGTGGCCATTGGCCAGGACATCGATTCCAAGCCGTTTGAGGACATGGGTATCGCCTGCAAGTGGGCCTGCGTCATCACCGACTCGGACGGCGCCGTGCCCAACTTCGATGGCCTCTTTAGCGGCGGCGACTGTCAGACCGGCCCCGCCACCGTTATCCGCGCCATCAACGCCGGCCGCGTGGCCTCGGCAAATATCGACCGCTACCTGGGCTTCGATCACAAGATCAAACTCGAGGTCGAGCTGCCGACCGTCCAGTTTAAGGGTAAGCACGAGTGCGGCCGCTGCGAGCTGGGCGAGCGCGAGGCCGGCGAGCGTATTCACGATTGGGATCTGGTCGAGCAAGGCCTTACCGAGGAGGAGGCACACCAGGAGGCGAGCCGCTGCCTGCGTTGCGATCACTTTGGCTTTGGCGCGTTCCGCGGAGGGAGGAACCTGGAATGGTAGAGCCCAACAAAACCACTGTCAGCGACAACACCGAAAGCGGAGCACTCAACATGGTCAAGCTCACGATCGATAATTGCGAGGTCGTGGTGCCCGAGCACACCACGATCCTGGACGCGGCCAAGTCCGCCGGCATTCAGATTCCCACCCTGTGCTATCTGCGCGATTTAAACGAGATTGGCGGTTGCCGCGTGTGCGTGGTCGAGGTCGAGGGCTGCGACCAGCTGGTTGCCGCCTGCAACAACTACGTGCTCGACGGCATGGTGGTCCACACCAACAGCCCCAAGGCCCGCGAGGCCCGTCGCACCAACGTGCAGCTGCTGCTGTCCCAGCACGACTCGCGCTGTACGAGCTGCGTGCGCAGTGGTAACTGCAATCTGCAGACCATCGCCAACGACCTGGGCATCTTCTATCTGCCGTACGAGCAGCACCTGGCGCGCGAGGGCTGGGACTTCGATTTCCCCATCATCCGCGATAACGACAAGTGCATCAAATGCATGCGCTGCATCAAGGTGTGTGAGAGCGTGCAGGGCTTAGGGATTTGGGATCTGACCAACCGCGCCACGCATACCGCCGTGGGTACCCGCGGGCGCGCGCCGATCGGCAAGACCGATTGCGTCGCGTGCGGCCAGTGCATTACACATTGTCCGACGGGCGCACTGCGCGAGCGCGACGATACCGAGACCGTGTTCGATGCTCTCGCCGATCCCGTCAAAATCGTGCTGGTGCAGATTGCGCCGGCCGTGCGTAGCGCCTGGGGCGAGGAGCTCGGCATTCCGCGCGAGGAGGCCACCGTCGAGCGCCTGGCTTGCGCGCTGCGCCGCGTTGGCTTTGAGTACGTGTTCGACACCGATTTCTCGGCCGACCTCACCATTATGGAGGAGGGCTCCGAGCTGCTCGAGCGCCTGGGTAAGGCCGCCAAGGGCGAGGGCGACAGTCGCGGCTGGCCCATGTTTACGAGCTGCTGCCCGGGCTGGGTACGCTTTGTGAAGGCGCGCTATCCGGAGTTTGTCGACAGCCTGTCCACGTCCAAGTCGCCGCAGCAGATGTTCGGCGCCATCGCCAAGACCTACTACGCCAAGGCGCTGGGCGTGGAGCCCGAGCGCCTGTTCGTGGTGTCCGTGATGCCGTGTACGGCCAAGAAGGCCGAGTGTGCGCTGCCGAGCATGGTGGGCGAGGGAGGTTCACCCGACGTGGACGTTGCGCTGACGGTGCGCGAGATGGTGCGCATGATCCGCGCGAGCCACGTGAGCGTGGACACGCTTACCGAGGAGCCGCTCGATACGCCGCTGGGCTTTGGCACGGGCGCGGGTGTGATCTTTGGCGCCACGGGCGGCGTGATGGAGGCCGCCGTGCGCTCGGCATATTACCTGGTGACGGGCGAGAACCCCGACGCCGACTTCTTTACCGACGTGCGCGGCCTGGACGGCTGGAAGGAAGCCGTGGCCGATATCGATGGCACCAAGGTGCGCGTCGCCGTGGCACACGGGCTGGGAAACGCTGCCCGTCTGCTCGACGCGATTCGCGACGGCCGCGTGAGTTATGACTTCGTTGAGGTTATGGCATGCCCGGGCGGCTGCGTCGGTGGCGGCGGTCAGCCCATCCATGACGGCTGTGAGCTGGCAGCCGAGCGCGGCCAGGTACTGTGGGGCCTCGATGCGAACGCCAAGATTCGCTTCTCGCACGAGAATCCCGATGTCCAGGCGTGCTATCGCGAGTTCTTGGGTGCGCCGCTGTCGCCGCTGGCCGAGGGATTGCTGCATACCGACCATCACGCATGGACGATGCCTAACGAGGGGACGTGCTAGCGATGCGCGCGTTTGATTTTGAAATGTCGCGCCGGGGATTTGCCTCGGCGCTTGCCGCGGGCGCGTTGTCGCTTGCGCTGGTTGGCTGTGGCGGCGGAGCTGCGGGGGCGAGGTCTTCTGCGGGTTCGGCTGCTGGGTCTGCGGCGAGTGGCGCTGCCGCTGAGTCGGTCGAGGTGCGCGTTGCCTCGCTCAAGGGACCGACGTCGATCGGTCTGGTGCAGTTTATGGACCAGGCTGCCGATGGCGAGACGGACAATGAGTTCGACTTTGCGATCAGCGCCGCGGCCGACGAGATTGTGCCCAAGGTCATTCAGGGCGATATCGACATTGCCCTGGTGCCGGCCAACTTGGCGAGCGTGCTCTACAACAAGACCGAGGGTGCGGTGCAGGTCATCGACATCAACACGCTGGGCGTGCTGAACGTTGTGACGGGCGACG
>CATXML010000083.1 GCA_958372035.1 uncultured Collinsella sp.
AGCCGGTCGTCTGCGAAATAAGCGCCGCCGCCAAGACTGAGCCCGAGGTGATGACATCGTTTTTGGAGTCCTGCGCCGTGGCGATAAGCGTCTCGGAATCGATGCGGTTGCCCAGCGTGCGGTTGAACGCCGCCATCCAGAGCTTAACGAGCATGGACGTAGCCAACGCCGCAAGGGAAACGAGCGTGTAGGCGGTGGGGGAAGGCTTGATAATCTTGGTAACGGACTCGAGTACCAGATTGATGCCGACGGCGCAAACCAGGACGGCGACAACCAAGCCAGCGAGGTACTCGTAACGGCCGTGGCCATAGGGGTGACCTTCGTCGGCCGGGCGGCTGGCAAGGCGGAATCCGAGCAGGCTCACGATGTTGCTCGAGGCGTCGGAGAGGTTGTTGAAGGCGTCGGCGATGAGCGAGACGGAGCCGGCGAGCAGACCCGCGATGCCCTTGGCCAGACACAGGGTGATGTTGAGGCCAATGCAGATGAGGCTTGCGGCAAAGCCTGCGTTGGTGCGGCGGGAAGCATCGACCGGCTCGCCCTCGCTGCCGGGAACAAGCGTATGTACCAGCCGATTTACAAATAGCATGGCGTATCTCCTCGCATTCTCATTAAGGGGATAGTGTAGCTCGCATGGGCGCGCCGTGCGCCGATGCTTAGAAAATGCAGCAATGGTCTGCCGGTGCTAACGGGCGCGAGGCGGAGGGGGACGACTTCCCACGCGCCTTCGAGTTCACTGCGCCTTCTCGTCCGACCGAGTGCTCCATTTTGGGCCACATGGGTATGGGCACGTGCCGATTTGCTCGACATACTTAATGTCGACAGCCCTGTGCAAAGGAGGACGTTTCCATGGACGAGATGTTTGCCATTAAATGCCAAAACTGCGGCGGCCCTATGTACTCACACCAGGCCAAACGCAGCTTTGAGTGCGCCTATTGCGACACGGTCGTTCCGTGGCAGGCCGATGCGGGGGAGCCCAAGAGCGCCCTGGGCATTCGCCATACGCCGCTGACGGTTGTCGATGGGCTGCTTAAGCTCACCCATGTGTCGCAACTCGAGCGCCCGGAGGACCCGGACTGGTATTTCTTTAATTCACACTGGCGCAATCAGTCGGTTCTGGAGCATCTGCTGTGGGAGGACCGCGGCACGGCGCAGGAGTTCCAAGAAGCCACGCACGTGAGCATTCCCTGCCCCTTCTGTGGAGCGTCCTTTGAGGGCGAGTCAACGCAGCGTGTGTTTGAGTGCCCGTCCTGCGGCAACAAGATCGGCATTGCCGACCTGCTCAAGCCGGGGACGTTTAGCAAGCGCCTGACCTTGGGCGTTGGTGCGGAGTATGTACCTGGGCAGGGTATTCCCTGCGAAATCTCGCCGCAGCAGGCACGTGCCAACGCACTGCAGCTGGTGCGCCAGTACCCCGACGCCTTTGCCGGGCACGACGTGGAAGATGCGATCCAAAACGACATGATGCTCTTCTACTTCCCCATGGCGCTCGCGGACCTGCGCATGATGGCGTCCTTCCCGGGCAAGGGCATGAGCAAGGAGACCTTGGTGTACTACGAGGTGCTTGACTGGGCATATCCGCGGGCAAACTACCTGGACGTTCGCCTCATGGGCATTTTGGAACCGTGGGACTTTGCCAAGGTCGGCCCGTTCGATCCCGCCATGCAGGAAGGCGACTTCCGCGTTGTCTCCGTCGATGCGTCTACCAAGGACCAGGTGGTCATTGATAAGCTGGCGCTCGACATTGCCGGCAACGATGCCGAGGCGGTGCTGGGGCTCAATAAAAAGAGCATCCGCACCTGGGCGCGCAAGGCTCGCAAGCATAAGGACGGCCTGGTGATGGTACCGGTCTACTTTGTCGATCGCCCAGCGACGGACAGCCGCGATGGCGAGCAGGTGCGCATTGCCGTAAACGGCCAGACGGGCCGCGCGGCCGCGGTGGTGTTTGGCAACAAGCGCGAAACGCATATCGTGGCGCCGCTCAACCCGAGTCTGCATCTGTCCGGAGAAAGCACCGTGCACGCCACGCCCATCGAGGTCAAATACGTTAAATCGCCCTTCCTCTACCAGATCGTGCGTAAGGGAGGCGGCGAGCAGCCGCGTCAGGTGGCAGCGGTTGCCGAGGGTTCCTACCGAGAAGAAAAGCCCAAACGCAAGGGGCTGCTTGCAGCGATCTTTGGGAAGTAGGGGAACGGTACGGGACAGTGCGCAGTAGTGCGAGCTGTCCGTCGTGGTAGATCTAAATAAACGGTGGGACGGCTGCAAAAGAGCCGCCCCACCGGGCAAAATCAAGGTGTGCCGCGGAACCCGCTCCTCAGTCGGTCAACTTTGGAAGCGCGGGCAACGCAGGTGCTAATGTCTAAAGGGCCGGGGCAACCGGCCCTTTTCTGCGGCAGCGGGGATTCGAATACCAACACGGTGTACGGCCCCACGGTACTTTGCTCTGTGACGAACGGACCCATGACGGCGCGCTCTGTAATCATCATTTATGCGGTCCCTTAATCATTTGCGTTGACTGACATTGTCTTCGTTAAAGGCGTGTCCTAAAACAAACACTGCTCTATCAACTCTTTACCGCGCAGGGTATCGATCCACTCCTGCGGAATTGCGTCGATACCGTAGGCCGTGCCGGCGAGGGCGCCTGCGACGGCTGCGGTGGTGTCGGTGTCGTCGCCTAGGTTGACGGCGGCAAGCACGCACTCTTCGTAGCTGTTAGTGTTGACGAAGCACCAGGTGGCTGCCTTAAGCGTGTCGCGCACGAAGCCACCGGATCTGATTTCATGCTCGGGTACATCTTTCAGACAGAGTACCCATTCGGGGAGCGCTCCGTCCATCGCGGACCTCAACAGCTCGATGAACGTGACACATGACTCGGTCGATGTTCTATGAGCGTGGGTGATTGCAGAGACCTCACGGATTTCTTCGTCTGTCGCATCGGTGAACGCCAGGGGCGCGATGCGCATGAGCGAGCCGTTGCCGTTGTCGCGCTCGCCGGAGCCTCCTTTGCCGGTGTGCAAGGCGCGGGCGGTCGTGCCGCCGTAATCGAAAACGCCGTCGATTGTATACTCGTCACGGGCAATCCAGCCGACGAACTTGTCGCGCATGTCCGCGGTGTCGATGTGCCCGAGCTCCCTAATCGAGTCACAGGTAGCAAGCATCATGGACGTGTCGTCGCTCCAGGTGCCGTCGGGCTGCCCATGCGTGCCGTAGCCGATCATGTCCATGCATTTGAACGTGCCGCGGGGCCTAAACTCGTAAGGAACGCCCAGCGCGTCGCCGACGGCAAGCCCATAGATGCAGTCGCGCAGTGTCGTTTTCGGTCTGTCTGTCATGGAGCGCTCCTCTTATGTCGGGGGATATGAAACGCCGTCGGGGGTATCGGTCGCAACGTGCTGCTACCCTTGCGCTTCGCCATTAGTCGCTTCGTTGATGGCGCGGTACTCGGCACTCAGCTCGCGCGCCAGCTCTTCCTTGCTTGGAAGATACGGCAAGTATTTGGCGGCAAACACTTGGTCGTTGTCTTCGGGCAGCGTGTACTCGACAATCGAGTCGCTTTTGTCCGCGCAGAGCACGATGCCTATAGGCGGATTGTCGCCTTCGTTCATGAGCTCGCGCGTGTAGTAGTTCACGTACATTTGCATCTGGCCCAGGTCCTGATGCGTAAGGTCATCGGTCTTAAGGTCGATGAGCACGAAGCAGCGCATCAGATAGTTGTAAAACACAAGGTCAATATAGAAATGGCGCCCATCAAAGGTGATGCGCTTTTGGCGCGCCTCGAAAGCGAAACCACGGCCAAGCTCCAGCAGGAACTTCTGAAGATGCGTGATGAGCGCCTGCTCTAGATCGCTCTCGCGAAACGCAGTATCGTCCGAGAAACCTAAAAACTCCAGTACATATGGGTCACGGATGATATCCTCGGGGCGACGAGCCGGGGCGCTCTTTTGGATTTCCTGGGTGACGGCCTCCTTGTCCTTGCTGGCAAGCAGGCGCTCGCGGAACATGGTGTTGATCTGGCGCTCGAGCTGACGCGTGCTCCAGCGAGAATCGGCGCATTCGTTCATGTACCAGGTGCGAGCTTCGGGGTCAGGAATGCGTATTAACCTGCGATAATGTGTCCAACTCAATTCGGGACGCAGTGAGTCCCGAATTGGAAATGCAAGATAGAACTGACGCATTTTACGCAGCTCTCTTGCTTCAAAACCTTTACCAAAATCCTTGGTAAGTCTGATTGCGAGGGCCTTGAGCAGCGCCTCTCCATACTTGGCGCGCTCCTCTCCGCCCTGCTCATCAACAATGCTCTTGCCGATCTCCCAATACGCCTCAACCATCGCAAAGTTAACGGCGGTATAGGCCTTGTCGCGAGCGGCGTTGAGAATCGAGGAAACCTGCTTGTAAAAAACTTCTGGCACGATTGCCGATTCTCCACGGTTTACCAGTTCGCCCATCACTGTCGCCCCACTTTCCTCTTGTGGAATGCATCTTTATTGTATTTAGTTTAAAGCCTCGCGCGGACTCGAATTTCAATGTCGCCTAGCGCCTTCGTGCAGGATTCCCGAAGTGACTAAAATGTGGCCATAGAGGCAGTTTTAGCGAACCCCGTGGGAGTGACACGCATGGATAACAACACTTTGCTGTTCCAGGACAAAGGTTCGGGCAGGTTTAAAGACGTCAAGATCTACCCTAACCGTATCGAGGTGCTCAAGAAGGGCACTTTCGGCGGCAAGCACACCGAGATTGTCTACCTTAAGGACATCACGGGGGTCAGCAGGATCAAGGGCCGCAATGTTTTTCTTCGCAACAGGCTGTTGACCGCCTGTGTCTTTAGCCTGAGCAGCCGCTCCCGGGCTCAGGAATTCGTCAACGTGCTGAACATAGTGATGTAGCCTATGGCGGCGTTCGGGCCAGGGTAAAAATCGGGGGCACAGAACGGTGTCCTACGCCCCCGATTGAGTCGATGTGTCTAAAAGGCCGGCTTGCCTATTCGCTATCGTCCCCAGCGTTTTCGCGGTCACTGGCAAGCATTGCCGCGCCAGCGACCGTTGTCGCCACGGCGGCAGCGGCGAGCCCGGCGGCGATGCCAGAGCCGTCGCCCGTGTCGGCGAGTTTTCCGGCCGAGCCCTTGCTCTTGTTGCCCTTGCCGTTCTTGTCGGCGCTGTCCGCGTTGGTACCGCTGTCGGTGCCGGTGCCGCCTGCACTGCCCGAAGTCGTCACAGTAAAGCTTGCGGCTCCGTCGGTGGCAAGCGTGTAGTTTTGCGCCGCGTCGCCCAACAGGCCTTTCGCACGCACCCAATACGTCCCCGCGGCAAATGCCTCGCCCTCGGCCATCGCCGTTCCCGGAGCGCCGTTCGCGTCGTGCACAAACTCGAGCTGGGCCGTGCAGGCATCGGTTTCGAGCTTGCCCTCGAGTGATGCCGCAATCTTGGCGCGCACGTCTTCGCCGGCCTTAAGGCCTTCGAGCCCCTCAAAATGGGGCGTCAGCGCGCGTGGATCGATATCGATGGGCACATGACCCCGCAGCTCCGTAACGGTCTCGTTGCCCAAGGCGTCGACATCCACATATTCGATGGTAAACGTATGGCCCGAAGCCGCCACGTTGAGTACGTTGCTGCTGTCGACAAGGCGGAAATGGCCCTCGCCAACGGTCTTGCCATCCTGGAGCGAGGCATCGCTCAGCGAGTCGCCGTACGTCATGCGCATGCGGGTTGGGAGGTAGTACGAAGCCGTCTGCTTGTGCTGCGTATCGTAATTGCGCTGGTAGATGCTTCGCGCCAGCGCCGCATCAACAAAGTCGGATGCGATGATGCCAATGTGCTTGAGGTAATCTGACTTTGTATCCTCGATGCCGCTGGGATTGATGTACGGGCTCTTGTACAGATGCTCGTTGACTACTCGTGCCGAGGTAAAAGGATTGCCTCCGTGCGACAAGCCCGTGCAGCTGGTGTAGTTGATAGACCAGCAACGCTCCTGGACTTGCACCTTGGCCCTGTCATCGTCCACGACGTCCACCTTGTTGCGCGTGCGCCCGGTCGTTTCCTTCAGCGCATTATCGACCCAGCTGAGCTTGTCGGTTCCCGTGAGTTTGTACTTGTCCTGGGCGTATA
>CATXML010000084.1 GCA_958372035.1 uncultured Collinsella sp.
TTTGGCGCCGTTTCCGTGCCGGCACCCGCCGCTGCCGAGGAGCCCACGCCGGGCGTTGCCTCGGATGCCACCGATATCGATAAGGGTCTCTACACCCAGCAGTCCTTCTCGGGCGTGCTGAGGTCGGTTCAGGGTGTTTCGTTTGTCAATGTGACCGACGAGATGAAGTACTTTACCAAATATGAGAGCCACGGCAACTATAACCAGGGTTTTTCGTATGGCGATGGCTATAACGCGCTGGGTTATTACCAGTTCGATCGCCGTTGGTCGCTTATTCCGTTTATGAAGCAGGTCTATAACTACGACTCTGCTAAGTACGGCATGCTTAAGGACGCGATTGACCGCGGCAGCGAGATTTCCAACGGGAGCAACCCCATGTATGCGAACGGGCAGCTCACCGAGCTGGGCCGCATCGCGCAGGATGCCTTCCTGGGTGCTTACAACACCGATCCGGCTGAGTTCTCGGCACTGCAGGATGCCTATGCGTACAACTCTTATTATGCGGTGACCGAGTCATGGCTTAAGAACGCTCTGGGCATTGATATTTCCGGTCGTGCCGATTGCGTCAAGGGCATGGTGTGGAGCATCACCAATATGTGCGGCACGGGTGGCTGCCAAGACTTTTTCCGTTGGGCGAATCTTTCCAACGATATGACCGACCGCGAGTTCGTGACCGCGCTTTCGAACAGCGTGGTTGATAACGTGGCGCGCAAGTATTCGAGTCAGCCTCAGTACCATGAGGGATGGAAGAATCGCTATAAGAACGAGCTTAAGGATTGCCTGGTCTACATTGCCGAGGACGAGGCTGCCGCGGCAACGCCTGTGGAGCCCGCTCCTGAGCCTGAGCCGGAGCCTGAGCCCACGCCGGCGCCTCGCCCGAACAAGGTCCCCGCTGTGCCTGCTGGGCCAACGGTGGAAACCGATAGTGATGCGGACAATGGCGGCGAGACGGGTGCGCCTTCGACTGGTGTTGGCAACAATAATGGTGCCGGTAATGGCGGGACTGCTTCGGGCGGCACGGAGTCCGCTGTCGGTGCTGGTGATTCGGGCTCTGATTCAACCGGCGGTTCTGTCTCTGGATCGACCGGTGGTTCCGTTTCTGGCTCGACCGATAGCGGCTCCTCTAATGGCTCCACCAATGTTGGCAAGCAGCTTGGCGCCTTGATTGGGTCTTCGATGACGGCTGGCAACAACATCGGCTCGTCTTCTGATGAGAACGCTTCTGGCGAGGCTCCCGAGTCCAGGACTGATGACGATGCCGATGCTTCGACCGATGCAGGCGCGAGACAGTCCGACGCCGGTGCTCAGAAGGTTGACGACAAGAACGTCACCTCGACCACCACGACGACTACCACCACTACGACGACCAAGGCCTCGGGTGGCAATATGCCCAAGACGGGCGACCTCATCGTGATGGCGAGCCTTGCGAGCGCAAGCCTGGCCACGTTGGGCGCCACGTCTATTGTGAGCGGCAAGCACAAGCTTGATCAGCAGAAGAAGTCCGCTGGCGAGGACGGATCTGAGGAGTAAGTTCCTGGTCGCCTGATAATCTAAGAACTAGGACGGGGCCCGGTGCGGCTGCATCGGGCCCCGTTTTGTTGCGCAACGATTTGTTATGCCCTTCGGGGCTCTTGTTGCTACCGTTGCCCGAAACGTCTGTATGATGGCATCATTGCGGTTGAGTTGCTCGATACAATGGGCATCGTGCTGCGTTTTAGGGAGAAGTTACGGTGTCTGAACAGGTGATTTATGGTGATACTGCCTACTATGGTGTAGAGTTGATTAACCGCTCGGGTAACGGGGCGCTACCGGTCGGCGAACATGACTTTGCCGAGGCCATGGATCGATGCGTGCTAGTCGACAAGACGATGTTTATTGCCGATGTCTTGGATGCTGATGCTTCCGTTGTGGCGTGTTGCCGGCCCGAAGGCTTTGGCAAGAGCATGAACCTGTCGATGCTTAAGGCTTTTCTGGAGCGACCCGCGGTCGGGAAGGTCGATCAGGGCCCGTTTGCTGGTTCCCAGATTTGGGATGCGGACGGCGGGCGCTATCGGGATGAGTTTGCCCGCTACCCTGTGATATCGCTGGACTTTTCTGGCGCCGCGAGGTGCGGTGCCAACGTCGACGGCGTCGTGCGTGACGCTCTTTCGGGCGAGTGCGCTCGCTTGTTGGCGCTTTTGGAGGCTCCGGATTTAGCTCGAGACAAGGTGCGTCACATCGAACGTGTTGCGCGTGGTGTGGCGAACGAGGCCGAGGTTGACTCGGTGCTAGGCGTTCTCATTGAGTTGCTGGAGATGGCCTGTGATGAGCAGGTTGTATTGCTCGTTGATGGGTACGACGCGGCGTGGTTGGGCCATGCAGGCGCAAGGGACGCTTCCGACGCCGATTCGGCAGGGCTATTCGATCGCGTGCTTTTCGACGCCATTGCCGCCGCGGGCCATTCGCTACGCTTGGCTTGTCTGATGGGGGAACGTCCCGGTCCTGCCGAAGCGGCGCTTTCTTCGCGAAACCGCTCGTATTGCCTGTCGACGCCGCTTTCGACGTGGTGCGATCAGTGGTTCGGTTTTTCGGATGCCGAGGTTCAGGCTCTGCTAGGCCATGCTAGACGCTGGGAATTCCTGGATGACGCGCGTGAATGGCTTGAGGGATATCGATTTGGCGGGTTTTATTGCTCGTGTCCGGCGCGCGTGATCGATTTCTTGAACCGCGGTTGCACGCCGCCGATGCGGGCTGATTTGTATGGGTTTACTGACTACCTGAGTAGGGTGGCTGGCGACTGGAGTCTCGATCGGCTTTCGATTCTGTTCGATTTGCTCGAGGCTCATGGAAGTGTTGAAGTTCCGCTTCGGATGGGTGCCGTCGGGTCGGATGCCTCGACTGACGATGATCAGTGGACCGCGTTATTCCTGTCCGGCTTCCTAACGACGGATATGGTTGAGGAGCCGGGAAACAGCGCTCGCTCCCGTGCTCTGCGTCTGCCCAATGGCGAGCTTCGCCAGGCGTTGCGTCTCGTGCTTATTGAATGGTTTGAGTGCGCCGCCGAGGATGTGCGGGACGTCGATGCGTTTCGTGACGGGTTATGTCGCGGTGACGAAGACACGGTGAGGCAGGCTCTGCGTCGAATTCTAGGTGACGCGGGAGTCGGCGCGGTCGAGATGGTTTCGCCGTTGCCATACCACCTGCTATTGCAAGGGCTCTGCTTTGGCATGCCGGGGTATGCCAATCCGTCATCCAATCGAAAGCGCGGGGCGGATCGCTGGGATATCCAGGTGTTCCCTACGGGAAGGATGCTCGATGTGGCCGATACCCTCGGCATGCTCGACGAACGTCCGCTTGTCACTATGAACATGATGTATGACCCCGACGTGGATGCGCTGGGTCTGGAGCTGTTGGCGGTTCAGGCACTGCTCGACATCGAACGTGACGGTATCGACGATATTCGCGTGCCGCGGCCAGGTATCGGCCGCGTGCGCTGGGGCTTTGGCTTTGACGGGCAACACGCGTCCGTAGTGTGCCAGCGGCTGTAGGGGGCGGGCGTATGAGCATTTTTTTAGCGTCTAATACCGCTGTGCTACGATTAAACAGTTCTGATTTGCGTTCCCAAAGGGGTTTAAGTGCCGAGCAATTTGCATTTTGATGAGCGTATAAAGGTCTCAGTTATTGTCCCGTGTTTTAATACGGCACAGTTTCTCGATCAGTGCCTGACGAGCATCGAGGCCGACGACTTCACATCGCTTGAGGTCATTGTTCTTAATGATGGCTCGACTGACAGCTCATTGGAAATCATGAGGCGTCACGAGAAAAAAGATTCCCGAATTCGCGTTATTGATAAGCCGAACCAAGGGTATGGCGCTACGGTCAATCGTGGTATTGAGGAGTCTCGAGGTGCATACATTGCCATTGTCGAGCCCGATGATTACCTTAAGCCTGGTATGTATACAAGACTGATGGATCTTGCCCATGCATACGGAGAACCCGATGTTGTGAAGTCGGCATATTGGCGTGTGTGTATGCCCGGTACTCCACAGGAGAACGTGTGTCACTGCGCCTATTACAAGCGAATTAATACAAAGAAGCAGCCGTTTACGTTGCGGGATAATCCTCGTCTGATTCAGCATCACCCTTCCATTTGGAGTGCAATTTACAAACGTTCGTTTTTGGACGAGTTTGGCATTCGCTTTAAAGAGGTGCCCGGTGCCGGATGGGTGGACAATCCCTTCTTGATTCAAACGCTTGCTCAGGCTCGCTCGATTGTGTATACCGATGATTCGTTTTATTGCTACCGCGAAGACCTCCCTACGTCGTCTTCGGCTAAAAAAGCAAGCGATCTCCCTATCGTTCGCTGGAAAGATATGGCCGATATCGTTGATGAACTTAATATTTCCGACAAGGGGATTCTCGAGTCTTTCTATACCATCGGTTTTAGGTATGTTGGCGGGCTCATTGAGCAGGGGGCATTTGAGGATCCGGCACTTAAGGCTCGCTGTGCGGCATTGTTTAAGCGCATGGATCCTGAAATCGTTTCGGGGATGTCGCACATCAGCGGTGCATTTAAGCAGACATACTCCCAGCTCACCGGTGTAGTTGTTTCGGCCAATAAAGCGGCATATGTCGCCTATCTTGCTTCGGAGTTCGTCTATTCGTTGCGCACTAATGGTTTTGGGTTCGCTTTCTCGCGTATCGGTTTGTTTGGCAATCGTCGAGCCGCCGAAAAAGGGGAACGCCGCGATAAAACAAGTGCCTAACCTAACAAAGCCGTAAGAGTGGATTAGTGATATGACAGACAAGAAGCGAATTGCCATTTATACGCAAGATGCCAAGCTTGGCAATGAGGTCAAGGGAGCAACGCGCTATGTCTATCTTGCAACGTTGCTGCATGAGCATGGATATGATGTCGATTTTATTACTTCGGGATTTCAGCATTGGGAAAAGCGCCAACGTGACGTTGAGCACTTTGATGCCGGGACCGACGCCTATACAATTCGGTTTATTGAGGAGCCGTTTTACCCCAAGAATATGTGCCCCCAGCGTATCTGGGCGCATCACGTCGTTGCCAAGCGGGTGTCGAAGTATTTCGATGAGCATCACGACTACGATTTGATTTACTGCCAGATTCCACCCAATGATGTTGCCAGGGAAATTGGTAAAGCCGCTCAAAAGTTTAATATCCCGTTTGTGGTTGATGTTAATGACCTTTGGCCCGAGGCCTTCCGTGTGGCGTTCGACGTTCCCGTTCTTTCCGACATCTTGTTCGCGCCGTTTTATCGACAGGCCAAAGCTGTATATCAGATGGCCGATGCCGTTGTCGGCACTTCGGATGAGTACCGCGAGCGTGGTTTGCGTGATGCCCGAGCTGGCATTCCGAGTGAAACCGTATATGTTGGTAATCAGCTGTGCGAGTTTGACGCCGGCATTGTTGCGCATGCTTCGCAGATTGATAAGTCCGCTGGGGACATTTGGGTTTCCTATGCAGGTACGCTAAGCGCGTGCTATGACCTGGAGACGCTGGTCAAGGCGATGGCGCTGGTGCAGAAAACTCACCCTGAGGCTAAACTGCAAATCTTGGGCGATGGCTCAGAGCGCGACAATCTTAAGGCCGCAGCGCATTCTAGCGGTGCCGAGGTCGTGTTCCATGGCTATTTGCCTTATAGCCAAATGGCTGCATGGCTTTCCAAGAGCGACATTACAATCAACTCGCTGGTGGAAAAAGCCGCCCAGAGCATCGTGACCAAGATCGGTGACTATCTTGCCGCCGGAAAACCCATGGTCAATACGTCGTGCAGTAAAGAGTTTAGAGCAAAGGTTGAGGCAGATGGGTTTGGCGTGAACGTGAAGCCCGGAGATGCCGAGGGAATGGCAGGGGTGCTTGTCGACCTTATTGAGGATCCACAACGTCGTTCGCGGATGGGGGAGAGGGCACGTGCCATCGCAGAAGAGCAGTTTGATCGTCCGCATTCGTATCTCAAGACGGTGCGGTTGATTAAGGGATTGATTGGTTAATTGAATATTTGAGTAATTGAATATAGGATAACTGCTGATGCGGTGCATTGCTTCTTATCGACTCGATTGCTAGTTTATATTCGGCAATAAA
>CATXML010000085.1 GCA_958372035.1 uncultured Collinsella sp.
TGAGTCGATGGCACGGACCATCTGACGGCGGGCGTCCTGGCGCTCGGCGCTCTTGAGGAACTCGATACCGCGCGTGGGGCTGCCCGCCACGGCGACGGCCATACGACAACGCGCGAGGTCCTGGCCGGTGGCGCGGCTCACGGCTTGCGCGGCGGCGACGGGCGACACCAGCCGAAACGGTACGCACTGGCAGCGGCTCACAATGGTGGGCAGCATCACGTCGGCCGAGGTGCCCAGCAGGATGAACATGACACCCTCGGGCGGCTCCTCGAGCGTTTTGAGTAGCGCGTTGGCGGTGTTGGCGCGCAGCTGCTCGGCACGGTCGATGATGTAGACCTTTGCCTTGGCGCGGATGGGCGCCAGGGGCACGTCGTCGAGCAGCTCGCGGGTCTGCGCGATGAGGTAGCCCGTAGCACTTTCGGGCGTGTAATAGTGCACGTCGGGATGCGTATGGCGCGCAACGCGCACGCAGCTGTCGCACGAGCCGCAGCCGTCCTGCTCGCACAGGAATGCCTGGGCAAGCGCCCATGCGGCGTCGAGCTTACCGGCGCCGGGCGCGCCCAAAAACAGGTAGGCGTGCGATGCGCGGCCGCTTGCGATGGCGTTGGTCAAAAAGTCGCGCACGCGCTCTTGGGTGTCGAGCTTGGCCAGCAGGCTTGCCTGAGCGGGGGCCATGTTACTCAGCCTCCTGGGCAAGCGCGGCGGCGACGGCATCTTGGGGAACATCGAGGCCATACGCGCGAACCTGCTCGACCGTCTGCGCGAAGACGTCTGCAATCGACGCGGTGGCGTCGATGAGCTTTACGCGGTCTGGCTCCTCGGCAGCAATGGCACAAAATCCCTGGTAGACGCGCTCCTGGAAGGCCATGCCCTTGGCCTCCATGCGATCGGCCGCACCGCGGGCCGCCATGCGCAGCGCCGCCTGCTCGGGCGTGACGTGATAGACGAGCGTGAGCGCCGGATGCGTACCGGCGACAGCCAGGTTGTTGGCATCGCGTACCATCTGACGGTCGAGGCCATCGGCAAACGCCTGATAGCAGGTCGTGGAATCGTAGAAACGGTCGCACAGGACCACCTTGCCGGCAGCGAGGGCGGGCGTGATGACCTCGTGCACCAGCTGGGCGCGTGCGGCCTCGTAGAGCAGCAGCTCGCAGGTGTCGCCCATCGCCGTATTGGCGGGGTCGAGCAGCAGGGTGCGGATCTTTTCGCTGATGGCGGTGCCGCCCGGCTCGCGCAGAGTTACGACCTGATAGCCAGCGAGGTCGAGCGCGCGGGCCAGCAAACGCGCCTGCGTGGACTTGCCGGCGCCGTCGACGCCCTCGAGCGTGATAAAGCTATGTTGAGCGGGCTCAAAAGCCATGGGCGCAGCCCCTTCCTACAAGGCGCGAAAATGCAAGTTATAGCAACCAAGCCATGATACCCCAGTGCTCGGCGCGTCCCAAACCCCACCTAGCCAATGGCTACTCAGGCAGCAGTTAGGGACGTTCCTAAACTGCCGGCAGAGACGATATGAGCAGGACATAAAAACATTGAGAGCCCCTGCTGCATGAAAGACCGCGGATTAGGCCGACAATGGTGAGTGTCTAATTCAGCCGCGGCGGCCACGCCGCATTCATGGAAGGGGCTCCCATGTCCGATACTACCACCTTCGTCGGCCTCGACGTCCACGCCCGCTCGATAAAGGCCGTCTCCCTCGACGTCATGACCGGGGAGGTGCGCGCCGCGACCTTCGGCTACGACGCCGGCGCCGTCGCGGAGTGGATCCGCTCCGTGGGCCCCGGGGCCAGGTGCGTGTACGAGTCCGGGGTCACGGGCTTCGACCTGCAGAAGAGGCTCTCCGGCCTGGGTGTCGACTGCGTGGTCGGCGCCGTCTCGAAGATGATCAAGCCCAGTGCGGACAGGCGCAGGAAGAACGACCGCAACGACGCCGAGTTCCTCGCCCGCATGCTGTCGGTCGGCAACGTGGTCGAGGTGTGGGTCCCCGACGACGAGTGCGAGGCCGCCCGCGACCTGACCAGGGCGCTCGAGGACGCGAGGGACGACCTCTCGCGCTCGAAGCAGCGGCTCTCCAAGTTCCTGCTAAGGCACGGGCTCGTCTTCGACGAGAGGACGCCCACCGGCCGCAGGAAGGGCAACTGGACCCGGGCGCACTGGTCCTGGATCGAGTCGATTAGGTTCGCGGAGGGGGCCGACAACGACGCGCTCGCCTACTACGTCGACGCGGTCAGGCGGGCGGCGGAGGAGAAGGCGAGGCTCGAGGGGCTCGTCGAGGCCGAGGCCCGCAAGCCCAGGTGGCGGAAGAGGGTCGACTCCCTGCGCTGCCTCAAGGGCGTAGACACCGCTTCCGCCGCCGACCTCGTGTTCGAGGCCGGCGAGTTCTCCAGGTTCAGGAACGCCCGCTCGTTCGCCGCGTGGGTCGGCCTGACGCCCTCCGAGCACTCCAGCGGGGAGAGCGACCGCAGGGGCGCGATCACCAAGGCCGGCAACAAGCACCTGAGAAAGACGCTGGTCGAGGCCGCGTGGCACTACCTGACGTGCTCGGGGCGGCCGAAGGACCTCGCCAAGGGCCAGGCCCCGGACCCAGCCGCCCGGAGGCATGCCGCCAAGGGCGTGCGGAGGCTGGTCGAGAGGCGCGGGGCCCTGCTCGCGCGCGGGGTCCACAGCAACAAGGCGAACGTCGCCACGGCGCGCGAGCTCGCCTGCTGGGTGTGGGCGGTCGGCCTCATGGCCGAGGAGGCGTAGGGGGCGGTCCCCCGCACATAAGCCAGTCATCCCGGAAGCGGTTCGATCCGAAGCCGTTGAGGCGAACCTCAGGTCCCTTTTCTGCGAGCGCCCAGGGCGCCACACGCGTGCACAGACTGTCGGTTCGACGTAGAAGCCTCAGCCGTAGCAACGGATTGCCCAGCGAGAGATCGCCACGGGCGGATATTAAACTGCAAAGACGAGCGTCGGTAAGACACGCCGAGGTCGCCGCGGACGGGTTGATATAGGGAGAGGGCCTGACCCCATATCGTTGGGGCCAGGCCCGATTTTGCCTCTTGACAATGTCCTGCTCATATTAAAAGGAACGTCCCCAACTGCCGGCCCTCTAAGTTGCGATGAAATGGGGACTGGATACGCCTTCTAACAGCAAATACAATCCCTATTTCACCGCAAGTTAGGAGTGGGCGCGGGCATAGATAGCGGAGGAGATGTCGCACTCCAAGGCCAAGGCCTGTTCGCGTTCGAGGTCTTGGGTGAGGACGGCCAAGACATAGGGATGTTCGGCGTAGACGATTGCGGCATCGTGCTGAGCATTCGCCAGGCTGCCCGTTTTGCGCGCGACCAAAACGCCGCCGGGAACGCCCTCGACAATACCGCGCGCGTCTTCCTGCGCCAGCAGATATCCGCGTGCTCGCTCGCACAGCCTAGGCGTCGCGATTGTCCCCGACGCCAGCCGCTGCAACACGGCCGCAGCATCACGGGCGCTCGTATAGTTCTCGCGACCTTGTGCCTGGGCCTCGGCATCCATCATCAAACGAGCGAACACCGTTTGAGTCAAACCCAGCGCGGCGCATGTTTCATTGACCGCATCCATGCCAAGCCGGTTGATGATGAGATTCGCTGCCACGTTATCGCTCTGGGCGATCATGGCGTGCAGCAGCTCGTCAATACTGTACGACACACCCGCGCCGCGCGACTGAATGTTGCCGCTGCCACCCACGATATCCTGTTGCGTTACCGTTATCTGCTCGTCGAGGGATAGCTCGCCCGCCGTCACGGTCTCAAGCGCACAAGCGAGAACGGGAAGCTTGATGATGCTTGCCGCCACACGTCGCGCGTCCGGCGCCACAGCGACTTCACCATCGAGCGACGCGAACGTTTGAGGATCAAGCGCCACAGCATAGACCGAGGCAGACCCACCATACGGCTCGACAAGGGCTTCGATATCTTGCTGAAGGTTGGCAATCCAAGAAGTCTGGGAGACAGCTTTCGTCTTTTGAGCGGACGGATGATTCGCTTTTTGTTTGGCAGGGACAGCGGAGCCCTCAGCCTCGTTGCGGCGCGCGGCACAACCGCCGAGGCTCATCACCGAGGCAAGCGCTCCAGTCAACATCCCGGCACAAAACACCCGACGCGAGCAATCGCGCGCAGCGAGGGGCGTATCCCCCGGCGGGAACCGGAACGCCTCCACGTTATCGCCGCCACCCCGACCTTGCTCGCCGCAGTACACAGACTCACTCCCCACCATCGCATTCTACCGAGCCGTCGATAAACGGCTGCGCCGGACACCCAGCACGCCGCACTCATTGTGACGCATGCGACAGGGCTTGCGCGGCGCGACTGGTCCTCGCACTACCAGTTGGGTCGGCGCGGCCCAACCGCACCTGAACCACCTTATAATCTAGCCAACACATCGAATGGAAGGAACCATCATGCCCCGGTTTTGCACCCATTGCGGCAAGCTTCTGAAAGACGACGAGCGCTTCTGCACCAACTGCGGAACGCCGGCAACCGATGATGGCCAGGCCTCTCAGTCGCAAGAGGATGCGCAGGCGGACGTGACCGTGCAGTCCGCCCATCAGCCCGTGCCCGCTCCCCAGCCCGAAGTCGACACGACGCAGCAATGGGCGGCGGCCAACGCCGCGGCTCAGCAACCCATTCCGACCGCTGCTCCGCAGGCCAGTGCGCCTACTACCCCCAAAAACAACAACGCCCTGCTCATCGGCATCATCGCCGCGCTAGTCGTCGTGATTATCGCGCTGGTCGTGTTCTTTATGATCAAGCCTTTCGACAAGGGCGTCGATGATACCAAGGGCACGACGATCGAAAAGGTCAAAATCGACCACGATGACGATGACGTCTCCGTTAAGGGCGACCCCAACAAGCTTGACGATGATGACGATGACGCCCACGATGCCGCCACCATCAGCGAGCAAAACGTCTACGACCAGCTGAGCTCCTACTACAGCAGACTCTCCGATCTTGACCAGCAGGTTCGCGACTGCGCTACCACATTCAACACGTATTACCTTAAGGATGACCGAAGCTCGCGTCAGTCGGCCAGCGACGCCGCCGAGGCGCTCGAGGATCAGATCGGCGACCTCAAGGACGAGGTCGAGGACCTGGACGTTCCCATCGACTCGCAGAACTACAGCTCGTGGAAAGACATCATCACCCTCTACGACGACCTGGAGAATCGCATCGACGTCATTTGCGACGCTTGGGAGATCAGCCTTGAGTACTCCAGCCCCGCCAACCACAAGGACGAGATCGTGGCGCCGCTGGCGCGCGACAACGTAGCGGGCACCAACGACAACAAATACCGTCTGGACTTTGAGGACCGCTACCCCGGCGCCGCACCCGTCGAGGTAAAGTAGTGCTCTGTCGTTCCCGAGCCGGCAGTTAGGGACGTTCCTAAACTGCCGGCAAAAAAGGAACGTCCCTAACTGCCGGATAAAAAACGAGCGAGGATCTTGAGGTCCTCGCTCGTTTTTTAGGGCAATGTTTCGACCGTGCGGTTACTTGTCAGCGGCTGCTTTCTTGGCAGTCGACTTCTTCGCGGTCGACTTCTTGGCGGCAGCGGCTTTCTTAGCCGTCGTCTTTTTGGCCGCCGTTGTCTTCTTCGCCGCGCTCGCCTTGGTTGTGGTCTTGCGGCCGCGGGCGGGCTTCTTCTCCTTGGTCGGGCAGTCCATGTTCACGCAGATGCGCCACGGACCGCGCGCCGTGTTGACCACCACGATGGGAGCGCCGCACTCGGGGCAAGTCTCGCCCGTCGCCTCGAGCTTGCCGCGCGCCGGCAGCGGATAGCTCACGCCGCAGTCATCGTAGTTGGTGCAGCGGATAAAGCGCTTGCCGCTCTTCTCACTCTTGTGCGCAATCAGATCGCCATGGCGTCCGGCCTCGGCGCACACCTTGCACTCGCCCACCTTAAGATCGGGCTCGTAGTTGGTGGGGCACGTGGGGTTCACGCAAATCTCGAAGGCCTTC
>CATXML010000086.1 GCA_958372035.1 uncultured Collinsella sp.
ATGCCGACACTGTCAAGTTTGGCACGCGACCCTATGCGCCGCCCGAGCAGTATGGGTTTGGGCAGACGAGTGTGCGCAGCGACGTCTACGCACTTGGCGCCCTGTTGTTCTTCTGCTTGACGGGGGCCGATCCGAAATCGGGGCTCGACATGCGCGAGCAATGCGAGATGCGCGGCATTCCTGCCCCTCTGGCCGATGTCATCTGCATGTCGATGGCGCTCGACCCGGCTAAGCGTTTTGCGAGTGCGGAAGCGTTGGGACGGGCTACGCGCGCGGCATACGATCTGAGTCGCCCCGTGCGGCCTCCTGCGCCTGCGCCTGTCCGTACTCCAGACTCGGAGACGGTGTTGACGCCCCAAGGGCTCCAGAACCCCGCAGGGCTTCCTAGGCCTGCCGCCTCTGTTGCATGCGGTCTGCTCTCTCGCGTTCCGGAGTCTCTGGGGCGCATTTGGAATACGCTTGTCTGCTTCTCGCTACTTGTGTTCTTTGCCGGAAGTCACTTTGCCGTCTTTCACCCCACGGGAGCAAACCAAAGCTACCCGACGTGGCTTCTCATAATCGAGTATTTTTTCTTTGTCGATGGCCTTATGGTGCTTATGCATTTTGCGCTGCTCGATAAGCGCCGTCTTCGTCGGCGATTCGTACTGCTCGACAGCTATCGCGGCAAGAAACTCGCGAAACTCTGGCTCAAGGCATTGGGTGTGCTGCTCCTATGCATGATCGTCATAGTCGCGGTTGCCAATGCGACCGGCGTCGTCGATACCTCCGCTACCTAAAAGAAAAGGGCCCCATTGGAGCCCTTTGCAGTTGCGCTTAGATGCGGTTCATCTGAGCGGCGACTTTGTTATACCAGTCCTGCCACGTGGGCGGGCAGTACTTTTTGGCCGCTGCCGGAGTAAGGGTGGAGCCGTAGTTGGCACCCAGATAGGCAACGTGAGCGGAGATGCCCTCGCTCCAGCTGCCAAAGCTGCGCCAACCGCCGCCACGGGCGCTCCAGCCCCAGGCGTTGTAAGAATTGGCGCAATAAGCACCCTTGGTGCTCTCGATACAGGCGATGGCGGGGGACCAACGGGGGTCGACACCGGTATTCCAGGCGGCGACGGCAAAGTTATAGCCCTGGCCTGCCATGGGGGAGCCGGCAAGATAATTGTCGATGCGGCTCGTCCACTCATTAATGAACGAATCGTAATCGGAACTACCGGTATTGGAGTTGTTCACCGTGGTGTCTATGGTGGTGTTGGTGTTGGTGGCCTGGCTGCTGGAATTGCCGCCGCTTACGCCCTCGCCCGAGAGCTTCTCGGCGGCAGCGGCCTTATCGGCCTCAAGCTTGGCAAGCTCGGCGGCATTTTCCTGCTCGGCTTTTGCCTGTGCCTCGCTGCGGAGCTGCTGGGCCTGCGCCAGCGCATCCTCGGCGTTTTTCTGCTCTGCCTCAAGCTGTGACTTGGCCTGCTGGAGCTCGGCCTTGTTCTGCTCGAGTTCGGTTTGCATATTATTGAGCTCTTCGATCTCGTTGACGCTCGAGCTCGTGATCTGGTTGGTGTATTTGCAGGTCGTGATGAACTCACCCAGGCTCTGCGCATTGACCAGGAAGCTCACGATGGGATTGGTGCCCTTCTGATACTTGTACAGATCGCGCATGGCGGAGCTTGCCTTGGCCTGCTGCTCGGGAAGCTTAGCCTCGATTTCCTCGATGCTTGCCTCGTTGGAGTCAATCTGCTTTTGCAGGTCATCGAGTTTGGTGCGGGCGTCGTTGTAGGCGCTCGTGGCGGCTTCGATCTTCTGCTGGGCTGCGGAAAGCTGGTCCTGCGTTGCCTGCGAGGCGGCATACGCCGCAACGGGGGAGAGCATCGGCGTGGCCGTCAGCGCAACGGCGAGCGCGGCGCTCGTGATGATACGAGCCGGCTTCGACGCAATGAGCGCTGCGGTGCGATGATTCGAATGCTGCATCCAGTCCCTCTGCAATCAATCGTAGGTTATGGTTCGAACGGTATTCTACTACTGCTTTCGACCTCAACTTGAACCTTAAAGGTTCCAAAGGGTCAAGTTGAACTTGAGGCTTTGGCTTTGACCTGCAGTTATGATGAATTGTTGAGAAACCATAGAGTTCAACTTTAACGTTACGGGGGCCTGTTTGCGGACGGGCTTTCGGTCGTGAAAGCTATCTCAACAGGGGGTTTGCGGCTACAAGGCCCCATCGCGGTGAGTGCGGCTTTATGCTGGACGATCACGTCGATTGCCATAGATACGGTGGAGCTTTGGGCGCCGGCGGCTTGGCACGCTAGAATAAATCAGTTGCGCAAAGACCGCCCGTTGTGTGGGCAGTTCATGATAGGAAGTTTCCATGGCATTGCAGTTTACAGAGCGCGAGTTCATTCCCGTGCTGCTCGGAGGCGACATCAACGCCTATTCGGTGGCGCGCGCCTTCTACGAAGAGTACCAGGTCAAGAGTCTGGTCTTTGGCAAGTACCAGACGGGTCCCGCTTACCGCAGCCAGATTATCGACTACACGCCCAACGTGGATATCGACACCATGCCCGTGATGCTCAAAACCGTCAACGGCATTGCCCAAGCGCATGCCGACAAGACGATTGTCCTTGTGGGCTGTGGCGATAACTATGTTGCCCTCGTGGCTCAGGCCAAGGATGCCCATGAGCTGGCGGATAACATCGTCGCGCCTTACGCTCCCTACAGCATGCTTGAGCAGTGTCAGAAGAAGGAGATCTTCTACGAGCTGTGCGAGAAGCACGGCGTGCCCTATCCGCATACCTTTACCTTCACCATGGCGATGCTGAATGCCCAAGGCGAGGCACCTGCCGAAGTGCTCGACCAGATCGATTTTCCTTACCCGATGATCCTGAAGCCTTCCGACGGCATCATGTGGTGGCAGCACGAGTTCGAGGGCCAGAAAAAGGCCTATGAGATTGCCGACCGTGCCGAGCTGGAACAGGTCATTCGCGACTCGTATGCCAGCGGCTACACCGACGACCTGATCTTGCAGGATCGCGTGCCCGGCAACGACGAGTATATGCGCGTGCTCACCAGCTATTCCGACCGCAACGGCAAGGTCCGCATGATGTGCCTGGGCCACGTGCTGCTCGAGGAGCATCAGCCTCACGGTGTCGGCAACCACGCCTGTATCATCACCGAGCCCAATGACGAGCTCATGGGCGGCGTGCGCAAGTTGCTCGAGGACCTTCACTTTGTGGGTTATTCCAACTTTGACGTTAAGTACGACGAACGCGACGGCTCGTTTAAGTTCTTCGATTTCAACACGCGCCAAGGTCGCAGCAACTACTACGTCACTAACAGCGGCTTTAACGTTGCCAAGTATGTGGTGGACGAGTATGTGTTCAACCGCCCGTTTGAGCCGGAGTTTGTGACGGCGCAGGACGAGGCGCTGTGGATGGTCGTTCCCATGGGCGTCGTCGACAAGTACGTCAAGGATCCCGAGCTGCGCGCTAAGGTGCATCGCCTGGACAAGGAAGGCAAGGGCGCCGACCCTTCGTTTATGAAGGGCGACTTTGTCTTTAACCGCTGGCTGCGCATGTGGCACACCAAGCTGCGCCACTTTAAGCTGTTCAAGACGTATTACAAGTAGATGAGTGCGGCGCCCGTCCGGTTTACATCGGGCGGGCGCGGGTATGATACGCGCAATTGCGCAAGCGTCACCAAGGAGGCGGCGATGGAAAAGCTGGGAGTTATCGGCGGCATGGGCGCCGAGGCCACGTCATATTACTACGACCAGGTGGTGCGTCATACGGCTGCTGCCTGCGATCAGGAACATATCGACATGGTGGTGCTCTCCAAGTCGACCATGCCCGACCGCACGCTGGCCATTAAGACCGGCGAGCATGCCAAGCTGCTGGCGACCATGAAAGAGTGTGCCCAGGCACTCGAGTCGCTGGGCTGTGCGCACATTGCCATTCCCTGCAACACGTCACACTACTTCTACGACCAGATCCAGTCGTTTACGAAGGTGCCGATTATCCACATGCCGCGTGAGTCGGTGCGCTATGCCCTTGCGGGTGCGGTGATGGGGGAGTGCGAGTTCGACCCCAACCTGAGTATGCCGGCCGAGCCGGTGCGCAAGATTGGCATCATGGGCACCGACGGAACCGTGGGCGCGGGCGTCTACGGCCGCGAATGCGAGGCCGCGGGTGTTGAGGTTGTCTATCCCAGCGAGAAACGTCAGAACGATGTGATGTCGCTTATCTACGATGATGTGAAGGCCGGACGTGAGCCCGATATGGATAAGTTCGACCGCGTGATGTGGGAGTTCGCCCGTAGCGGCTGCGACCGTGTCATTCTGGCCTGCACCGAGCTATCGGTGCTGCAGAAGTATCGAGAGATGCCCGAGATCACCCTCGATGCCATGGATGTCTTGGTGCGCGAATCCATCATCCGCAGCGGCGCCCCCTACCGCCTCTAGCTTCCGACCTGTCAAAAAGGGACAGGTTAATTTTGGTAGGTTTTATCTGGTGAAACAGTAAAGGCCTCGGCTCGTTTGGTGCGAGCCGAGGCCTTTTGCGTTGGGCGGTTGCTGCCGGTGGCGAACTAGAACAGGAAGCCGATGGCGATGAGGGCGATGCTGACGATGAGCACGGCGATGTCCAGGCCCTTGATGGGGTAGCGCTTGTACGAGCTGGCGCGTGTACGCAGATAGAAGCCGCGCTGTTCTGCCGCCAAGGCTGTGGCATCGGTCTTGCCCACGCTCGAGATGAGCAGTGGCACGCACAGTGGCAGCATGAGCTTAAGCTTCTTGATGGGGTTCTTGGTGTCGTACTCGACGCCGCGTGCGGTCTGCGCTTCCATGATGGCGTTCATCTCCTGACCAAACACCGGCACAAAGCGTAGCGCCGTGGTAAAGGTGAAGGCATAGCGATACGGCACGTGCAGCACCTCGACGCAGGCGTTGGCGAGGTCGTTGAGCTTGGTCACCATAAGCATGAGGATGAGTGGCAGCGCCACGCCCAACAGGCGTAGGCAGGCCTTCGATCCGGTAATGAGGCCCGTGTCGGTGATAAAGCCCCACACTATGTTGCCGTCGCGCATAAAGGCCAGCTGAAGCACCAGCATGATAAGTGCGAGCGGAATCAGCAGCTTGAGTAGCGAGAGCAGACGGTCGACGACACCGGCATAGGCGCCCAGTGCGAGGGTGAGTGCCAAAAAGCCCAACAGCGCCACGTAGGTGTCGGACAGGAAGATGCCGATGATGATGGCGGCGGCAAGGCCCAGTTTGACGACCGGGTTCAAGCGGTGCAGCAGTGTGTCGCCCGGCATATAGTCGATGACGTTAACCACGGTGGACCATCTCCTCGGTAATGCGAACGATATCGGTGACCTCGCTCACCTGTGCAAAGACGGGAGAGACGGAGGATGCCAGACGATGAGAAAGCTCTATGTCCTGAGGTGGCTCAACGTAGGCTTGCTGCATGAGCTCGATGTTCGAGAATAGCTCGTGCGTGCGGCCGCGGTCGAGGATACGACCGTCGGCCATTACTACGATACGCTCGGCAAAGTCGGAAACGACTTCCATGTCGTGACAGACCATAATCACGGCGCAGCCGCGCTCGGCCATGGTGCGCACCGTTTCCATGACGGTCATGCACTCGCGGTAATCAAGGCCGCTCGTGGGCTCGTCGAGCACGACGATCTTGGGCTCAACAACTACGACGGAGGCAAGCGCCACCATTTGTCGCTGGCCGCGCGAAAGCGAGAAAGGTGCCTCATCGGCAGGCAGGCCAAAGCGGTCGATAACGAGTCGAGCGCGACGCAGAGCCTCGGCACGGTCGATGCCGGCAAGCTCCAGGCCAAAAGCGACCTCGTCGAGTACGGTATCCTTGCAGATCTGGCGGTCGGGGTTTTGGAAGAGGGTTGCGACTTCGCGGGCGATGCGGCTCGT
>CATXML010000087.1 GCA_958372035.1 uncultured Collinsella sp.
TTTGGCACGATCTTCGGGTTTCTCCACAAATCTGAATACCAAGCGACAATCAACGGGTATGCGCCCGTTGATTGTTTTCAGCCTGATTTCGGTGTTGCTGCTCACGTTTTACATCCGCGAGGGCGAGGCAGGACCGATTCATGCCGTGCGCTCGGGCGTGACGACGATTACCTCGCCGGTGCGCTTTGTGGGCTCGGCTGTGGCGGCTCCCTTCAATGCGATCGGTAACGTGTTCTCTAACCTTACGGCGTCGCAGGACACGCTTGACGAGCTTAAGAAGCAAAACGAGGAACTGACCTCTAAGGTTGCCGAGCTCTCCGAGGCTCAAAAGACCGCCGAGCGACTGGAGGGGCTGGTCGGCCTGCAGTCGACCTACAACCTCAAATCAACCGCAGCTCGTATCGTCGGCGCTTCGGGCGATGCCTGGACCTCGACCGTCACCATCGATAAGGGTTCTGCCGACGGGCTTACCATCAACATGCCCGTGACGAGTTCTGCCGGTGTCATAGGCCAGATTATCGAGGTCTCGGCCAAGACGTCCACCGTGCGCCTGATTGGCGATGAGAACTCGGGCGTGTCCGCCATGGTGCAGGATACGCGCGCCCAGGGCATGCTGCAGGGTCAGGCTGACGGCACGCTGCGTCTTGAGTACGTGAGCGTCGATTCCGACGTTAAGGTTGGCGACATCATCGTGACCTCGGGCATTGGCGGTGTGTTCCCCAAGGGTCTACCGCTCGGCACCGTCTCGTCTGTTGAGAAATCGGCTAACGACGTGTACTACACCATTGTGGTGCGCGCCCAGACGACGGCCGAGAACAACGAGGAAGTGCTGGTCATCACCTCGCTGACCGACGAACAGTCGGCCTCGGATGAGGACGTGAACACGGCCAACAGCACGCCGCAGGGAACGTCGCGCGATGCTGCGACCAAGACGAAGGACGAGAGCCTGGATGACAGTTCCGACACGTCCGAGACGACCGATTCCGGCTCGAGCGAATAGGGGGCATGTCCATGGATCTACACGAGCAGGGGATGAGCTCCCGCACGTTTGTAATCGCCGCCATTGTGTGCGTGCTGCTGCAGGCAGGCCTGGCGCCGCAGATCTCCATTGCGGGCGGTCGCGTCAACTTTATGATTATCCTGGTGTGCCTAAGCGTGTTCTCGGGCGACCCGACCCGTGCCGTCGTGTGCGGTTTTTGCAGCGGCTTGTTCTATGACCTTTCCGCTGCCGTGCCGGTGGGCGTTATGTCGCTCCTGCTGACCGTGGGTTCTTTTGCCCTGGTGCATAGCGCTGCCGGTCAGACGGGCGGTACCCCGAGTGCGCGCGGCATCACGGTGGGTGCCTTCGCGCTCGTTATTAATGTGATCTACAGCATCATCTTGCTGTTTATGGGTTTGGAGACGAGCTTTGTCGTGGCGATCTTCGGCCATGCGCTGCCGTCTTCGATCCTGACGGGTCTGGTTGCCATTCCGTTTTTGATGTCCGGCGTCGTGCCGCAGTCCGGTTATGGATTCTCCGCACGTGGCGGACGCCAGACGGGCATGCGCTTTAAGCCCAAGACCCGTAAGCTCAAATAGGGGAGGCTCGTAGATGTCTTCCCAGATGACGGTTATTATCGCCGGTATCGTGCTGGTTGTGGCCATCGTGGTCGCGCTGGTCATCATGCGTCGCGGCGATTCTCGTTTTACCTACGATACGCAGCATGGAACGGCCCCGCGCGCCACCGAGGGCGAGGGCAATACCGCGGCGACCGCCTTTAAGGGCCGCTTCTCCATCCTCACCACGGGTGTGGGCGCGATGTTCGCGGCGCTTGCCGTCAAGCTGTGGGGCATGCAGATGGTCTCGTCGGACTATTACGAAAAACAGGCTAATAGCAATCAGACGCGCACCGTTACCACACCCGCTGTGCGCGGCCGCATCCTCGACCGCAATGGCGTGGCGCTTGTCCAGAACCGTCCCTCACTTGCTGTCGTGGCCTATCGCGACCTTGCCGAGGATGAGGTTCTGGTTCGCCATCTTGCCAACGTGCTCGGTATGCCCTACGTGGCGGTGCTGCGCAATATTCAGGACAATTCCGAGGGCGCCCAGAGCCTGCATACCATCGCGACGGACGTCCGTCGCTCCACGGTTGCCTATATTCAGGAGCACGCCGGCGAGTTCCCGGGCGTCAAGATTGCCGAGCGTACCGAGCGCCAGTATCCATATGGCGAAACGGCATGCCATATCTTGGGCTATACCGGCACCATTACCTCCGAGCAGCTCGAGGCCCAGAATAAGAAAACCTCTGGTGATGATGATGCTTCTGCTGGCCGGATTACGTACCAGTCGGGCGATATCGTGGGCCAGGCGGGTGTTGAGAGCTACTACGAAAACCTGCTGCAGGGTATTCGTGGCGAGCAGACCGTCAAGGTCGATGCCTCGGGCAATGTGACCGGTCAGGCCGGCGCCGTGCCCGCCAAGGCCGGCTCCGACATTAAGCTCACGCTCGACCTTAAGATCCAACAGGCCTGTGAGACGGCGCTGGCGAGCGCCATCGAGCTTGCCAAGACCACTGGCTACAGCAATGCCGGCAACGGCGCTGTGGTGTGCCTCGATCCCAACAATGGCGAGATCCTGGGCATGGCGAGCGAGCCCAAGTTCGATCCGTCCGTCTTTATCGGCGGCGTCTCAAATGACGTGTGGACCGAGCTCAATGATGACAAGGGTTCGCACCCGCTGCTCAACCGCGCCATTAGCGGACAGTACATGTCGGCCTCGACCATCAAGCCGCTCTCGGCACTGGCTGGTCTTGAGTTTGGAACCTACACTTCAACGCAGACAACCAACTGCACGGGCTATTGGACGGGCTTGGGCAAGGCTTGGGGCAAGCGCTGCTGGCTGACGTCTGGCCACGGCACCATGACGCTGCAGTCGGGTATCGCCAACTCGTGCGACCCCGTCTTCTACGACATGGGCAAGGCGTTCTTTTATGACGAGCAACATTCCGAGGGCCTGCAGGAGGTCTTTCGTCGCTGGGGCCTAGGCAAGACCTGCGGTATCGATCTGCCGAGTGAGGGCGCGGGCCGTATTCCCGATGCCGAGTGGAAAGAGTCGTACTTTACCGACGCCTCTGCCGAGGACCGCAAGTGGAATGCCGGCGATATGACCAACATTGCCATCGGCCAGGGCGACATCCTGGTGACGCCCCTGCAGATGGCGTGCGCCTATATGGGTCTTGCCAACGGCGGCAAACAGTACGTGCCTCACGTGTTTTTGTCTGCCGTGTCGCGCGATGGCGACGGCGATGCCTATAAGTACAACGGCAAGGGCAAGAAGAAGCGCCTGGAGGCCAAGATCAACAGCGATTCGGATTTAGCTCTTGTTCGCAACGGTATGCACGACGTGATTTACACGGCATCGACGTCCCTGGCGGCTCACTTTGGCAACCTGACGCCTCAGGTATACGGCAAGTCGGGCACGGGCGAGAAAAGCGGCGAGGACGAATACGCGTGGTTCTGCGCCTATGCACCGGCCGATGATCCCAAGTATGTCATCGCTACTGTCCTGGAGCAGGGCGGCGGTGGCTCAGATACCGCGATGCATGTCGTGCGCGACGTGCTCGGCGTGATTTATGACGAGCCCGATACCTCTTCGGCCTCGGGCGATTCTTCGGTTCGATAGGAGGTTGCGATGGATTTTTCTCCGGCGGATCTGTTCCGTTCAACCAAGACCGGCTCTCGCAGCAGCCTGGACCGTGTCAACAAGCAACTTTCGGCCTCGCGCGGTACGTTTCGCCAAAAGGTGCATATCGGTGTGCTGCTGGCTACCGTCGCGCTCGTTGCCTATGGGGCCATCATTATTTGGTCGGCGTCACAGTTTAAGGCCGATGCCTCGTTCTCACGTCATCTTCTGGGAATTGGCATCG
The DNA here is from genome assembly GCA_958372035.1 of uncultured Collinsella sp. Classification (GTDB taxonomy): domain Bacteria; phylum Actinomycetota; class Coriobacteriia; order Coriobacteriales; family Coriobacteriaceae; genus Collinsella. The sequence continues at coordinate 3,906 of CATXML010000087.1, forward strand.
GGGCGGTGCTGGCGGTGCTGGTCTGGCGTACCGACCTGCGCGGTATTTCCAATTTCTCGACAGCGTTGCTCGTCATCGACCTGATCGTTATCTTCTCGCCCAAGATTCCGGGTCTGTCCTATACAGGCGGTCTGGGCATGACGGGCTGGATCAAGATTCCCGGTATCGGCTTGACATTCCAGCCGGTTGAGCTTGCCAAGCTCATCACCATCTTCTTTATCGCCACGCTTGGCTCGCAGTATAACGGCCGCATCGATACCGTTCGCGACTACGTCAAGCTCTGCGGCATGCTGTCCATCCCGTTTTTGGCCGTCGTTGCCATGGGCGACCTGGGCTCGGGCCTGGTCGTGCTGGTCTCGGGCGCCATCGTCATCTGCATGAGCGGTGCACGCCGCGAATGGGTGCTGTCGACCCTGGCCCTGCTCGTGGGCCTGGTGGCCCTCGTCCTGGCGCTCGATTCGGTCTTTGATTCGTTGCTCGGCCACGATGTGCTCATCAAGCAGTATCAGATGAACCGCCTGACGGTCTTTATCGACCCCGATAATGCCGATTCGGACGATGCCTACAACCTGCAGCAGTCGCTTATCGCCGTTGGCTCGGGCGGCTTCTTTGGTAAGGGTTTAGGCCATGCGACGCAGTCGGCCGGCGGCTTTCTGCCTGAGTTCCACACCGACTTCGTCTTCGCCTTCCTGTCCGAGACCTTTGGCTTTTGCGGTTCCTTTTTGCTCCTGTGCCTCTACGTGCTGCTCATGTTCTCGACGATTCGCGTCGCCTTTAAGTGTGAGTCGCTGTTCTTGCGCCTATCGTGTGTGGGCATCGTTGGCATGTGGGCGTTCCAGACCTTCGAAAACATCGGCATGTGCATCGGCATGATGCCGATTACTGGTATTCCGCTACCGTTTATTAGCTTCGGTTCGTCTTCGATGATGATTCAGCTGCTGACGGTGGGTATCGTACAATCCATATGGCGGCATCGTTCGGGCGCCGCGTAACCGCTGGAGGGGTTTGCTATGAAAATTCCCGTAGATAAGCTGACCCGCGCTTTTAAGATGGGCGCGTCCGTTAAGAAGGATTCCGATACGCCGGTGCGCGTCTCGGTCTATCTGGATTCGTCCGCCTCGCGCTTTCTGGCCGAGACGGTGCGTGACGCCTTTGTGCCGCAGACGACCTCGGGCATTGTGCGCGTCGAGCGTCTGGGGGAGGAGCGAATTGCTCCAAAGACCGATACCGATGTGGTACTGGTGCTCTCGTGTGGTTCCGACCGCCTGGAGAGTGCCGTGCAGGAGCTCGTGATCGCCGGCGCGCCCGTGTGCGTGCTTGCCGAGTCTGCTGTGGAGGTGCCGTTTATCGAGGAGTCCACGCCCATGCTCGGCGTGGTGGCGGCAACCGATAAGACGTTTCTGCTCGAGACGCTTGCCCGCTGGATTCTCGATCGCACCGACAAGGAAACGGCTTTTGCGGCGAACTTTGCCTTTATGCGCATCGCGGCAGCTAATCGTATCATCACCTCGTGCGCGCTCACCAATATGGCGACCGGTGCGCTGGTGTTTTTGCCGGGTGCCGATTATCCCGTTATGGCGCTGGCGCAGGTGGGCATGCTCTTTGAGCTCGCTGCCGTCTTTGGACGCGGCATTAAGCCTGAGCGCGGCTATGAGGTCGCGGGCGTGCTTGCCGGCGGTCTTGTGATCCGCGCGGTCACCCGCGCACTCGTCAAGCAGACGCCGCATATTGGGTTTGCCGTCAAGGCGCTCACTGCTGCCGCGGGCACCTATGGCATGGGCCGTGCGCTCGTTTCGCTCTACGAGCGCGATGTCGACTACAGCCGTGCCAACGAGGTGGTCACTGCCACGTTCTCCCGCGTTCGCGATCTGGTGACCACGGTCGCGGGTGCTACCCGTCCTATGGCGTCCTACCAAGACGCATCCGATCTCGCTGCTTAGGGGTTTTCCGTTGCGCGTTGCATACCAAGACTGTTTTCATTTAATTGAGCCGCTG
>CATXML010000088.1 GCA_958372035.1 uncultured Collinsella sp.
GAGCGTCGCGGCCGCAAATCGCGTCAGTCCTACCAGTACATCGATGTCCTTACCGGCCAGGTCGAACTGTTCGACCCCGAGAGCGGCGAACATATCTTTACCCCGCTCGGCAACCAGCTCGAGGAGCACTAACGGTGACCGATCGGTCCCTGACTCTTTCCGCGCCGGCAAAGATTAACCTCTACCTGGGGGTTCATACCGAGCGCGATGACCGCGGCTACCACAGGGTCGATTCCCTGATGGCAGCCGTCGGTCTTTCCGATTCCGTGACGGTCGCGCCGGCGCAGGCGCTGACCGTCCAGACGGTTCCGGCATCAGATTTTCCCATGCAAAAGAATACGGCGTATCGGGCTGCGGTTGCTATGGCCGAGCATTATGGTCGCGAGGCAAACATCTGCGTGACGATTGAGAAGCGCATTCCATTGTGCGCCGGCTTGGGCGGCCCCTCGACGGATGCGGCCGCGGTCATTGTCGCCTTGGCGGAGCTCTGGGGAATTGATCACACCGACCCCGCGCTCGACGACATTGCGCGGGGTATTGGTGCTGACGTCCCGTTCTTTTTGCACGCGAGCCCTGCGTTCTACGTAGGTGGGGGAGACGTGCTGGCAACTGAGTATCCCGCGCTGCCCGCAACGCCCGTCGTGTTGGTCAAGCCGCGCGAGGCAAGCGTTTCGACAATTGAAGCCTATCGACGTTTTGACGAGGCTCCGGTGCCTGCAGACAAGCCCGGCGCGATAGCTTCTGCCTTGCATGCTGGTGATGCCGAGACGGCATATGCGCTCATCCATAACAACCTGGGTGTCATTTCCGCACAGATGGAGCCGCAGATACAAACGGTTCTCGATTGGCTGCGTAAACAGGACGGCACCGTTGCTGTAGATGTGTGCGGATCGGGTGCCTGCTCATTTGCCATTTGCGACACCGCCGCCACGGCCGAAAGGCTTGCCGACGCTGCCCAGCAAAACGGCTGGTGGTCCTGCGCGACGGAGCTCATTCCCAACACGGTTCGCATCGAAGTGCCAAAGAAGTAAAAATTTCTCTAGCACACGACGGAAATCTTTGTTACTATAGTCGAGCTAACGGGTTGTGGCTCAGTTTGGTAGAGCACTGCGTTCGGGACGCAGGGGTCGCTGGTTCAAATCCAGTCAACCCGACCAGAGCATGAGGAGGGACCGCTTCTTGCGGTCCCTTTTTTTAGCTATTGTTGTGATACCGCGATACCCGCGGTATACTCATTCGAGCTTGTCTCGCTGTATTGTGGAGGTCTACATGTTTGGACTGAGGGCTCCTGAGCTCATCATTATTCTCGTCGTTGTCCTGATTATCTTCGGGCCCAAGAACCTGCCGAAGCTCGGCAAGTCTCTCGGCTCTACCGTCAAGAATATCCGCGAGGGTATGGAGGGCGACGATAAGGCCGAGACCAAGCAGGCCGAGGAGGTCGTGGTCGAGCAGTCCGAGGAGGACAAGGAGATCGCTGAGCTCGAGGCCAAGCTCGCTGCTGCCAAGAAGAAGCAGGCAGAGGACAGCGACGCGGACGCAGAGTAGTCCCATCCCTTTGGGGTGAGCACCTGACCGGCTTGCCCGCAGGCTAGCCGGTCTTTTTCGTTTTGTTGACAGTTGATTGTTTGATCAGAGTTGGGGAGATATCCGTATGGACGCAAGCCAGATCGTACTGACCGCTGAGGGCCGCCAGAAGCTCGTCGAGGAGCTCGCTTGGCGTGAGGGCGATTACGCCAAGGAGATCGTCGAGGACATCAAGGAAGCCCGCGCGTTCGGCGACCTTTCGGAGAACTCCGAGTACGATGCCGCCAAGGACAAGCAGGCCCAGAACGCCGCTCGTATTGCCGAGATCCAGGCCATCCTCGCCAACGCTCAGGTTGCTGCCACCACGGGCGATCTGACCGTCTCCATCGGTTCTACCGTTTCTCTGATTGATCCCAACGGTGAGGTCATGGAAGTCACGCTCGTCGGTACCACCGAGACCAACTCGCTCGAGCACAAGATTTCCAACGAGTCTCCGGTCGGTCACGCCATCATCGGTCACGGCGAGGGCGACTCCGTCGAGGTCGTTACGCCTTCCGGCAAGACTCGCGTCTACACCATCGCCAAGATTGCACGCTAGACCACGGTCCCGCGTAAAGGTATGTTTTCGCTCCCTGGGACCGAATCCTGGGGAGCGTTTTAGTTTGAGGAGCTAACTTATGGCAGAGAACCAGAACGCCGCAGATCAGGCATCGACGCTCAACGACGAGCGCGCCACCCGCCTGGCCAAGCGCGCCGCCCTGTTCGAGGCGGGCCAGAACCCCTATCCCGAGCACTCTGAGCTTGAGGACTACGTTGCCGATATCGAGGCTAAGTACGCCGAGCTTGCCGATGGCGAGGACACCGAGGACGTCGTGAAGATCGCCGGCCGCGTGGTCGCCAAGCGCGGTCAGGGCAAGATCATGTTCATCGTCGTGCGCGATGCGACTGCCGAGATTCAGCTGTTCTGCCGCATCAACGACATGGACGAGGCTGCCTGGAATACGCTCAAGTCCCTCGACCTGGGCGACATCTTGGGCGTGACAGGCGTGGTTGTGCGCACCCAGCGCGGCCAGCTTTCCGTTGCCCCTAAGAGCGCGACCCTGCTTTCCAAGGCCGTTCGTCCGCTGCCCGAGAAGTTCCACGGTCTTTCCGACAAGGAGACCCGCTATCGCCAGCGCTATGTCGACCTGATCGCCAACGACGACGTTCGCGAGACCTTCCGTAAGCGTTCGCAGATTCTCTCCACCTTCCGTCGCTTTATGGAGTCCGACGGCTACATGGAGGTCGAGACCCCCATCCTGCAGACCATCCAGGGTGGTGCCACGGCCAAGCCGTTCATTACCCACTTCAACGCGCTCGATCAGGAGTGCTACCTGCGTATTGCCACCGAGCTGCACCTCAAGCGCTGCATCGTCGGTGGTTTTGAGCGCGTGTTCGAGATCGGCCGCATCTTCCGTAACGAGGGCATGGACCTTACCCACAACCCCGAGTTCACCACGATGGAGGCCTACCGTGCCTTCTCCGACCTCGAGGGCATGAAGGCGCTCGCCCAGGGTGTCATTAAGGCGGCTAACAAGGCCATCGGCAACCCCGAGGTCATCGAGTACCAGGGCCAGACCATTGACCTTTCTGGTGAGTGGGCCAGCCGTCCCATGACCGACATCGTCTCCGACGTGCTCGGCAAGCAGGTCACCATCGACACGCCGGTCGAGGAGCTCGCTGCCGCAGCACGCGAGAAGGGCCTGGAGATCAAGCCCGAGTGGACTGCTGGCAAGATCATCGCCGAGATTTACGATGAGCTGGGCGAGGACACCATCGTCAACCCCACGTTCGTGTGCGATTACCCCATCGAGGTCAGCCCGCTTGCCAAGCGCTTTGAGGACGATCCGCGCCTGACGCACCGCTTTGAGCTGGTTATCGCCGGTCACGAGTACGCCAACGCGTTCTCCGAGCTCAACGACCCGGTCGACCAGGCCGAGCGCTTTGCCGCCCAGATGGCCGAGAAGGCTGGCGGCGACGACGAGGCCATGGAGTACGACGAGGACTACGTGCGCGCCCTCGAGTACGGTATGCCTCCCGCGGGCGGCATCGGCATCGGTATCGACCGCGTGGTCATGCTGCTCACCAACCAGGCTTCCATCCGCGACGTGCTACTGTTCCCGCACATGAAGCCCGAGAAGGGTTTCCAGTCCGGTGCCGCTGCCGCCAAGGCTGCCGAGGCCGGCAACGCCGCGAGCCCGTTCGTCAAGCCGCTCAAGCCCACGGTTGATTACTCCAAGATCGCCGTCGAGCCGCTGTTTGAGGAGTTCGTCGACTTCGATACCTTCTCCAAGAGCGATTTCCGCGCTGTGAAGGTCAAGGCGTGCGAGGCCGTCAAGAAGTCCAAGAAGCTGCTGAACTTTACGCTCGACGACGGCACTGGCACCGACCGCACCATCCTCTCCGGCATTCACGGTTATTATGAGCCCGAGGACCTGGTCGGCAAGACTCTGCTCGCCATCACCAACCTGCCTCCGCGCAAGATGATGGGTATTCCCAGCTGCGGCATGCTCATCAGCGCTATCCACGAGGAGGAGGGCGAGGAGCGTCTCAATCTGATCCAGCTCGACGCTTCCATCCCCGCCGGCGCAAAGATGTACTAACTAGTTACGCGGTTCTACGAACCGCGTAACGGCTCGACGCTGCGCGGGCCGCATTTGGACAATCTGACGCTCAACTTCAAGGGCGCGACCAGAAGGTCAGCGCCCTTTCGTTTCACGTCACCTTGTCTCAAATGCGACCCGCTCGCTGACGTCGCCAATACATCGGCGTTGCCTTGGCCGTCAATAGTCATTGGGTGTTCCTATAGTTTTGTCAACCTTCGACGCTACTCCCGGTAGGGCACCCGGTCGCGCATCACGGCGTATATCGCCCTGAGCCGCTTCCTCGCGACGGCCTTGAGCGCCCTGCCGTGGCCCATGCCCCGCGCCCTGCAGGCCCGGTAGTACTCGCCGTAGCGCCCCGAGGACCTCACCAGGCTGTTGCACGAGAAGATCAGGAGAGACTTGAGCCTCGCGTCGCCCCGCCTGGACGCCCTGACCGACCTCACCGACGTGCCGGAGCTCCTCACCCTCGGGGCTATGCCGCAGTACGAGGCCAGGTGGTCGTGGTCCGGGAACCTCGCGATGTCGACCGACACCGCGAGCTGCGCCGCCGTCCTCGGCCCGACGCCGGGCACGGTGAGCAGGCACGCGTAGGTCTCGTCGCCCTCGAGCAGCGCCGCCGTCTCGGCCTCGAGGGCCCCGGCCTCGTCGAGGGCCTCCGATATCCGGGCGGCAAGGAACCTGACCTGCCTGTTCTCGGCCTCGATGAGCGCCGGCGGCGGCGCGGTCGAGGCGGCCGCGGCCTCCCCGGCGGCCTCGGCCCGCGGGCCCCCGGCCCCGGAGCGGGCGATCCCCCACGCCCCGCCGAACCCGGCGAGCAGCTCCAGCCACCGGCGGTCCGACAGGTCGACCGCGGCCTCGAGGGCCGGGCAGGACTCGAGCAGCACCGCGCGCAGGCGGTTCTTGTCCCTGGTCGCGCAGGCGACGACGTGGTCGCGCTGGGAGGAGAGGGCGCGGGCGGCCTCGAGGGCCTCGCCGCGGCCCGGGACCCCCGACAGGGAGTCCGGCACGCCCAGGGCGGTCCGCGCGATCACCGCGGCGTCGCGCTCGTCGGTCTTGGCCTCGCCGGCGAACAGCCCGGCGGCGCGGCTGGCGGCGAGGCCGGGCAGGTAGGCGACCGCCAGCCCCGCGGCGCGGGCGCGCCGCACGGCGAGGGACCCTATGTTGCGGAACTGGTCGACGACGACGAGCGTGCCGGCGGGCGCGGAGGAGAACAGCGCGTCGAGAGCGCCCTCCCGGTTGCGGACGGGGGCGCTGGCCAGCACCTCCCCGCCGCGGTCGATCAGGCAGGCCCAGTGGGAGGACTTGCCGACGTCCAGGCCGAGCACGGCCGCGGGTCTGGTCGATGGCGCTTTCACGGTGGTATCCTTCCGGTAGTCGTTCGACCGGATGGCCTCCCCCTCGGCACTCACATTACCAGCCGCGGCGCCTGCCCGGCACTTTCCTATCAGCCGTCGGGGGCGGCGCGTCCCGCGCCGGCAGCACCCAACGGGCCCTCTCGGGGGCAGGGACGTTCGGCCGTGCGCGGGCGCCCGGTCGGCGGCCCGTTCTGGGCGCGCCTCAATCGTAGC
>CATXML010000089.1 GCA_958372035.1 uncultured Collinsella sp.
GCCAAACTATCAGCCCGGCGCCCCTTCAAAGCGTGGGTCCCTGTAGACATCCTCCGCATGGTTGGCGCCGGGACGGTCGGGATGTTCCCTCAAAATCATTCCGCAGCGCGAAGGCCCCTTGTCCGTCGCTCCGTAGGAGCTGGACATGGGGCCTTCATGCGCGAGGACGATTTTGAGGGAACATCCCGACCGTCCCGGACAGGTATATGAGGAGGATGTCTACAGGTATTCGATCTGGGCGCCTTCCGTGTCGCACGTTAAAATATGCGTTTCACACTTAGGGAACTGCTCGCGCAGCTTGACCTGCAGGAACTTTGCCACGATGGTGTCGTCGGTCACAGCCATGAGAGTTGAGCCCGAACCACTGATCCAAATGGTCTTGGCGCCTCCGTTAAGGCAGGTGTCGCGCACGGCGTTGTAGTCGGGGATGAGGCGGCGGCGATGGGGCTCCTGGATGCGGTCGTCATTGGCGGCGGCAATCAGGTCAAGGTCGCCGGTCTCCAGGCCGCGCGTCATGCCGGCGATGCGGCCCATTTGCCATACGGCGGTGGAGAGTGGAATCTCCTGCGGCACGACCTTGCGCGCCTCGCTCGTATGTACCTCGTAGGGCGGAATCACGGTAATAAAACGCAAGCGATCGCTCACCTCGTAGCGCAGACACTGGGGGAGCGAATCAGTCGGCGTAAAGGAGCAAACGGCACCACCCAGGATGGCAGGGGCGACGTTATCAGGATGGCCCTCGACCTCGGTGGCAATGCGGACGAGCTCGGCACGGTCGACGGTGTGGCCCGTCAGCGCGGCGGCGGCCATAATGCCGGCGACGACGCAGGTGGAGCTGGAGCCCAGGCCGCGAGCGACGGGCACATCGGTTTGAATGTCGATGGCAACGGGAAAAGCCGGCTCGTCCCATGCAGCCAGTGCATCGACAAAGCTCACGTAGACTAGGTTGTTCTCGTTTTGGAATTCCTCGGGGCAGCCCGTGATGGTGAGCTTGTCGGCGCGCTCAAAGGTGAAGTGCGAGTAGAGGCTGACGGCCATGCCGAGGGTGTCGTAGCCGATGCCTAGGTTGGCGCTGGTTGCTGGGACGGTGATTTTGATCATGTGGGTCCTCCTGGGCGGGTCCGGCCGTTTAGTTCGCTGCTCGGGCAGTCCTGGCTCGCTCGGAAAGCACATTAAGTGCTTTCCGGCTCGTGCGGAACTCGCGACGAACTAAACGGCCAGACCCGCTCGCATGTTCGTCATCATCCCGAAAGCTAAATAAAAAGAAGGTGCGCCGGCTTTCGCCGGCGCTTAATAAGGGATCTAGTTGGTGCTCATTCGTTTTGCTGCGGACTCGACGTAGCTTGCCATCTCATCGACGTCGCAGACGTCTTCGAAGCGGACGGGTTTGGATTCGAGTTCGGCGAGCTGGGTCGGGGCGACCGTGTTGGTGGCCTGCTCGAGCACACGCATAGCCTCAAAATCATCCTCGGGAACGTTGAGGCCCAGGGCGTCGCAGCAGGCGCGCGGGAACTTGTAGGGGCTGGCGGTCGAAAGCAGCACGCGGGCCTTGGCGCCCTCGGCGGGAGCGACCTTTTCGAAGACGTGATAGCCGCAGGCGGTGTGCGGGTCGATCACGTAGCCGTTCGCGTCCCAGCACCTCTTGATGGCAGTGCGTACCTCGTCCTCGCTGGCCCAACCGCAGCCAAAGACGCTCTGAATCTTTGCCAGCAGGTCGGCGGGAACTTCGTAGCGACCAGTCCGCGCCAGCTGCTCCATAAGGCCGGCAACGAGCTCACAGTCGCCATCGGACAGGAAGTACAGCATGCGCTCCAGGTTAGAGCTGATGAGGATGTCCATCGACGGCGAGATGGTCGTGAAGAACGGGCGGTTACGGTCGTAAACGCCGGTGGTCAGGAAGTCGGCAAGCACGTTGTTCTTGTCGCTCGCCACGACGAGCTTGGCGACGGGCAGACCCATGCACTTGGCGTAGTAGCCGGCCAAGATATCGCCAAAGTTGCCGGTGGGCACACAGAACTCTACGGCGTCGCCAGCCTCGATAGCGCCGGCGCGCAGCAGTTGCGCATAGGCGGCAAAGTAGTAGACAACCTGCGGCACCAGGCGGCCGACGTTGATGGAGTTGGCACTCGAAAGCACAGTGCCGGCGGCTTCCAGGCGCTCGGCAAGCTCCTTATCGGCAAAGATGCGCTTGACGGCACTCTGGGCATCGTCGAAGTTGCCGCGGATGCCGCAGACGGCGACGTTATCGCCCTCCTGCGTGGACATCTGCAGATTCTGCACGCGGCTGACTTTGCCTTCGGGATAAAAGACGGTGATGCCCGTGCCCGGGGCGTCGGCAAAGCCGGCGAGTGCTGCCTTGCCCGTGTCGCCCGACGTGGCGGTGACGATCATGATGCGCTCGGCGCCGCCGTCCTTGGCGGAAGTGCGGGCCATCAGACGGGGGAGCATCTGCAGGGCGACGTCCTTGAAGGCGCTTGTGGGGCCGCCAAAGAGCTCCATCACATAGGTCTGAGGGACGTCAGCGCCCGGTGCGGCGTCGAGTTTGACGAGCGGCGTGACCTCTTCGCTCGCGAACGTGCCGCGGTATGCCTCATTCACACAGGCCGAAATTTCTTCGGTCGTGTAATCATTCAGTAACATTCCCAACACATCTTGAGCGATTTCAAAGTACGATTTATCTGCAAGCGAGCTGATATCGACCTGCTGGGTGCCGAGCTCGTCCGAGACAAACAAACCCCCGTCGGGAGCGATGCCGGTACGGATTGCCACCTTACTTGAGCACGATAAAGTGCGTCCTCGTGTACTATGATAAGTTCCCATATAACACTGCTCCTCGGATGCCTTGGTCCCAATCGGTGAAACCATGGTATCAGAGCGCGCAAAATAGGTTCGCAGAGGCTTTTTAGAAAGGTAACCTCCAGCCCATGATTAAGATTGCCAAGTTTGGCGGCTCGTCGGTCGCCGACGCCGAACACTTTAAGAAGATCAAGGCCATTGTCGATGCCGACCCGGCCCGCCGTTTTGTGGTGGTTTCTGCCTGCGGTCGCCGTTTTAAGGGCGACACCAAGGTGACCGATCTGCTCTACCTGGTTAACGCGCACGTCAAGTACCACGTGTCGTGCGAGGAGCTGCTCGAGGACATCGGCCAGCGCTATTTTGATATCGCTGACGAGCTGGGGCTCACCTATCCCATCCGCGAGGAGTTCGCGGCCTTTGCCGAGCGCGCCCGCTCGGGCGGCTACTCCACCGAGGAGCTTGTGAGCCGCGGCGAGTACTTCACCGCTCGCCTGATGGCCGAGTACCTGGGCCTGCCGTTCCTGGATGCCGCGACGGTCGTGGCGTTCCATCACGACGGTACGCTCAGCATGAATCGTACCTGCGAGCTGGTGCAGGAGTACGGTCAGCAGGGCGGCTTTGTTATGCCCGGCTTCTATGGCGCGACGCGTGAGGGTCAGATTAAGCTACTCGATCGTGGCGGCGGCGATATTTCCGGCTCGATCCTGGCCAAATGCCTTGGTGCCGACCTGTATGAGAACTGGACCGACGTTTCGGGCTTCTATTCCGCCGATCCGCGTATTGTTCCCGAGGCTCAGCCCATTGCCCGCGTTACCTACGAGGAGCTGCGCGAGCTTTCGTACATGGGTGCAAGCGTCCTGCACGAGGAAGCTGTGTTCCCCGTGCGCGAGGCTGGTATTCCGCTGGTCATCAAGAACACCAATGCGCCGCAGGACCCCGGCACCATCATTAGCGAGACGGCTGATGAGGGCGAGGCGGAGCCCATCATTACCGGCGTGACCGGCAAGCGCGGCTTTGTCGCCATCAACGTTGCCCGCGACCGCACCAAGCCGCGTGTCGGCTTTATGCGCCGCGCGCTTTCGGTCTTCGAGCGCTATGACGTTTCCGTCGAGCACATGCCCACCGGTGTCGACCGCTTTGGCGCCGTGGTGCAGGAGCAGGACGTGCACGACTCGCTGTACTCGCTCGTGGGCGACATTCAGCAGGAGGTCGAGCCGCTCGAGATCGAGGTCGTTGAGGGCTTGGCGCTCATCGCGACCGTCGGCCGTAACCTGCGCGGCCGCGCAGGTATCTCGGGCCACCTGTTTGGCATGCTTGGCCAGGCCGGCGTGAGCGTGCGTATGATTTCGCAGAGCTGTGACGAGATCAACATCATTATCGGTGTCGAGGAGAAGGACTTCGACCTGGCGATTCGGACCATTTACCGCGCCTTCTCCGATGAGAACGGCATTGTGAAGGTCTCCGACCTGGAGGCTCCCGCGCCGGTCGATCCCGCCCCGGCCGCGCTCCACAAGTAGCTGCTATCCCAGTAGATTTTTGGGACTTGCCTCAAAAATCTACGGCGGGGCGTTTCGTTTCGGTTTCGTTTCGACGGGGCGGGTTTCGTGCCCGCCCTGTTCTTGTATACACTGGCAACAGTAATCGGCCTGCTCGGCGTGCGGGCAAAAGCCACAGCCTTTAAAGGGGGAAGCATGAAACAGTACACGGTTGCTATTTTGGGCGCGACGGGAGCCGTGGGCACCCAGATGCTCGAGTGCCTCAACGAGCAGGAGTTCCCGGTTGGCAAGCTCAAGCTGCTGGCGAGCGCGCGCTCTGCGGGCAAGACCGTTGAGTTCCGCGGCGAGCAGGTTGTGATTGAGGAAGCTTGCCCCGAGGCCTTTGAGGGCTGCGACATCGTGCTCGGCGCCGCCGGCGACGATATCGCGAAGGGGCTGCTGCCCGAGGCCGTCAAGCGTGGCGCCATCGTGGTAGACAACAGCCATGCCTTCCGCATGGATCCCGAGGTGCCGCTGGTCGTGCCCGAGATCAATGCCGACGATATCAAGTGGCATCACGGCCTTATCGCCAATCCCAACTGCGCGACTATCATCGGCCTGGTTCCTACCTGGCCGCTGCATCAGCTCGCCGGCGTGAAGCGCATGATCGTCTCGACGTATCAGGCGGCTTCGGGCGCCGGTGCCCCCGGTATGGCCGAGCTCGAGGCTCAGCTGGCCGCCCTGGGCCGTGGCGAGGAGATTCCCGAGCCGCGCGCCTTTGCCGCCCAGTTGGCGAGCAACCTGATTCCGCAGATTGGCGGCGTCAAGGAAGAGGGCTTTACCTCCGAGGAGATGAAGCTGCAAAACGAGGGCCGCAAGATCATGCACCTGCCCGAGCTGCGCGTGAACTGCACCTGCGTGCGCGTGCCCGTGCTGCGCTCGCACTCCGAGAGCATTACGCTCGAGTTCGAGCGTGACATCACGGTTGAGGAGGCTCGTGCTGCGCTGGCTGCCGCTCCCGGCGTCAAGCTGGTTGACGACATGAGCGCCGAGGACGCGCACGATCGCTTCCCCATGCCGATGGATACGTCCGACCAGGACCTGATTTGGGTCGGTCGCGTGCGTCGCGACATCTCGAACCCCGAGGCCGCGCGCGGCATCACCTTCTGGTGCTGCGGCGACCAAATCCGTAAGGGCGCGGCAACCAACGCCGTCCAGATCGCTAAGCTGCTCTGCGAGTAGCGGTTGACCTGTCCGGCGGGGGCCGGGCTTGGTTTTCAGAACGTCCTCGACCATGTGTGGCGCCTTGTCCTGCTCCTTCGGAGCCGCGGACAAGGCGCCACACTGGTCTGCGGAGTGTTCTGAAAACTAAGCCCGGCCCCCGCCTGCGGTGACGCTGCTGCGAGCGGCCTGCGATGGGGCTGTGGTTGGTTGAGGCCGCTGGGCTGATGTG
>CATXML010000090.1 GCA_958372035.1 uncultured Collinsella sp.
CACTCGTCCCGGTCGAGGGCGGCGAGTACGTGCGCGAGGCCAAGATCGGTCAGGCTCTCATGGACGCCGATATCGTGATCAGCCTCACCCACTTTAAGGGCCATGAGCAGGCCGGCTTTGGCGGCGCCATGAAGAACCTGGGCATGGGAGGCGGCAGCCGTGCCGGCAAGATGGAGCAACATGCCGCCGGCAAGCCGAACGTCGCGACCGAGCACTGCGTTGGCTGCCGTGCCTGCGAAAAAATCTGCGCGCACGACGCCATCTCGTTTGACGATACCCGCGAGCGCGAGCTTGCCAACGGCAACACCCGCACGGTCCACGTGGCCGCCATCGACCACGATCGCTGCGTGGGCTGCGGACGCTGCATTGCGGCATGCAATCAGGACTGCATCAAGCCCGGCTATGACGCCGCGGCCGACGTGCTCAACTGCAAGATCGCCGAGTACACCAAGGCCGTCGTCGACGGCCGCCCGAGCTTCCATATCTCGCTTGCCATGGATATCAGCCCCAACTGCGATTGCCATCCCGAAAACGACACGCCTATCGTCAACGATATCGGCATGTTCGCGAGCTTCGACCCGGTCGCCATCGACCAGGCCTGCGCCGATGCCGTCATGGCATCCGAACCGCTGCCCAACACCGAGCTCACCGATAGCGCGGCCAAGATGGAGCATAGCCACGAGCATCTGGAGGGCGAGCAGGCCAAGGACCCCTTCTGCATCACGCATCCCGACACCGATTGGCGCACCTGCATTGCGCATGCCGAGAAGATCGGCCTAGGCACGAGCAAGTATGAGCTCATCGAGGTCAAATAGAGCCTAGCTATTGAACAAAACAAGCGTTTTTGTAGCGCAACGTTAGCAAAAGCCGCCCGCGAGCACAGCTCTCGCGGGCGGCTTTTTGGAAGTGCTAGGGGGTCAGATAGACCAGTAAACCGTGCTATTCGCCTAAAAATACTCGTCGAGGAAGTTGTTGACCGTGTTCCAGTAGAGCTCGGGGTCAACTTGCGCGCTCTTGGCGTGGGTAGCGCCATGGATGGTGAGCTTTTGCTTGACCTTGCTGGCGCACGCGTCGTAGTTTTGGTCGAGCATGTCGTACGGCACAAAGGTGTCCTGGTCGCCGTGGATAAACAGCATGGGAACCGTCGCGTGTTTGAGTTGCTCCACACTGCTCGCCGTATGAAAGTCGTAGCCCGCGCGCACGTTGCACACCAAGTTTGCTACATCGAGCAAGGGAAAGCTGGGCACCCCAAATACATCCTTAAGCTGCAAGGAAAACTCGTCCCAAACACTCGTATAACCGCAGTCCTCGATAATGCATTTCACGTTTGCGGGCAGAGATTCCCCCGCGACGTTCATGGCGGTTGCCGCACCCATCGACTCGCCAAAGACCAGGATGCGCGCCTCGGGGTCAGCCTGAACGATCCGCTCGATCCACGCGACGATGTCGAGGCGTTCGGGCCAGCCCATGCCGATATAGTCGCCGCCGGAGCGCTCGTGGGCGCGGGCGGCGGGCGCGAGTACGTTCATGCCGCGGTCATGGAAGCGTTTGGCGTATCGGGCCATGCCGATGGGCTCGTTGGTGTATCCGTGTAGACAGACAGCGTAATTGTGTGTGGTCTCTGGGGCGGCAAAATACCAAGCGGCGAGCTCGGTTCCGTCATCTGCGGTGAGGCTGCTGCTCTCACGATTCTCTTTAAACCATGCCCGCGCCTCGGTTTCCTCGGCATCCGGCTGCTCGCCTTCTTTGTCGTTCTTGCTATCCTGCATCATCTTCATGGTGTATGGCGCGCGGGGATTCAGCGCGAAGTCAAACAAAAAGTTGCCGGCAAATCCAAGCAGCGCGACGACAGCCACCAGTGCAACGATGCCGGCTATCTTGAGCTTTCGATGGGAACGTGCGTTTTGAGCCATGCGGTATTCTCCTATAAGATGTTAATACATCAACATTTAATGCAAGCGCATTATGGACGTTCGCCGTTGATGCGTCAACAAGCAAAGAATGGGTAAACAAAGGGTCACATATGGTGCAAATTTCGCACGTACCCAGACGCTTTGATATAGTGTTGAGAACTCTTTACGTTGGAGGATGTAACCGGCATGTCCGATTCGAGCGACAGTTCTAAGCCGCGGCCCAAGACCGCGGCCGTTCCACACTACACGGTGGGCGAGGAGATCATGAACTCCGTCACCCATGGTGTCGGCTGCCTGCTGGGTATCGCGGGTCTGGTGCTCCTGATCGTATTCGCCGCCCTGCGCGGCGGAGGCCCGGCCCACATGGCCGCGGCGATTGTCTATGGTGTCAGCATTATCCTCGAATATCTGGCCTCCACGCTCTACCACGCGATTCAGCCCGCGCGCGCCAAGCGCGTGTTCCGCATTATCGACCATAGCTGCATCTACCTGCTCATAGCCGGCAGCTATACGCCGTTTTGCCTCATCACGCTCGCAAACGACGGCGGTCCTGCGCTGTTCTTTGCCGTATGGGCCATCGCCATTAGCGGCATCGCCCTCGAGTGCTTTATGCGCGAGCGTCAACCGCACTGGGTAAGTGGCTTGGTCTACCTGCTGATGGGCTGGCTCGTTGTCTTTAAGCTGCCCGAACTTGTGGTGCTGCTCAACCCCGTGGCACTTGCCCTGCTCGCCGTCGGCGGCGTGTGCTACACCGCGGGCGTGCCGTTCTATATCGCCAAAAACGTACGCTATCTGCACAGCGTGTTTCACCTGTGGGTGCTCGCCGGCAGCATCTTCCAGTTCATGGCGGTGATCCTCTTCGTAATCTAGCGACCGCGCCCACGGCCCCGCTCGCACGGGCGACCGGCGCAACTGCCCTATCCGCTACGTACGTCTCCTGCCAACGTCCCGAATCTTGGAGGTTCGAGAAACTCCCGATGGACATAACCATCTCCCTTATTACCACCCTCGTTTTGACCCTCATCAACGGCTACTTCTCTATGTCCGAGATGGCGCTCACCACGGCAAAGCGCGCTGTGCTGGAGCACGATGCCGAGGAAGGCGACAAACGCGCC
This sequence comes from uncultured Collinsella sp., assembly GCA_958372035.1. Classification (GTDB taxonomy): domain Bacteria; phylum Actinomycetota; class Coriobacteriia; order Coriobacteriales; family Coriobacteriaceae; genus Collinsella. The sequence goes on from CATXML010000090.1 coordinate 3,029, forward strand.
GAGCGCGCCGTCCAGCTCGCCGCAGACTCCGATCAGCTGTTGGCCACCATCCAGGTCGCCATCACGCTCGTGGGCTTTGCCTCGTCCGCCGTCGCCTCGACGAGCCTGTCCGACCCGCTTGCCACGTGGCTCATGAGCTTTGGCATCGCGCCGCTCTCTGCCATTGCGCGCGGCCTGGCGCCGGTCATCATCACCGTCGCCGTCGCCTTCGTGTCCATCGTGATTGGCGAGCTCGTGCCCAAGCGCATCGGCCTCGCTAACGCCGAGGGCGTATCCAAGCAGGTCGTGGGACCGCTCTCGGTGTTCCAAAAGATCGCCCGCCCGCTCGTGTGGCTGACCGGTGCCTGCTCCGACGGTTTGGCCCGCATCCTGCGCATCAAGAGCGCCGATGACCGCCAGAACGTCTCGGAGGAAGAGATCAAGTACATGGTCTCGGAGCAGGACGACCTGCTCGACGAGGAAAAGCGTATGATTCACGAGATCTTCGACCTGGGCGACACCGTTGCCCGCGAGGTCATGGTGCCGCGCGTGGACACCACCATGTGCGAGGACGACGAGACGGTCGCCGACGTGCTGTCCGCCATGCGCCAGACCGGCTTTAGCCGCATCCCCGTCTATCACGAGGATCCCGACAACGTCGCCGGCATCGCGCACATCAAGGACCTGATCCAGCCTTCGCTCGACGGCAAGGGCGACCAGCCCATCGCCGACTTTTTGCGCGACGCCACCTTTGTGCCCGACACCAAGGACATCCTGCCGCTGCTGTCCGAGATGCAGACCTCGCACGACCAGATCGTGGTGGTCGTGGACGAGTACGGCGGCACGGCCGGCATCATCACCATCGAGGACATCGTCGAGGAGATCGTGGGCGAGATCGAGGACGAGTTCGACCCCGACAACAAGTACCTCACGCGCCTTTCGCGCCGCGAGTGGCTCGTCGATGGGCGTTTTTCGTGCGATGACGCGATTGAGCTTGGTTGGCCGCTCGAGGAAAGCGATGATTATGAGACCATCGCCGGCTGGATTTTGGAGCTTTGCGACTCGGTGCCCGACATCGGAGAGGTGTTTGAGGTTGCGGGGTACAAGTTTAAGGTGCAGTCGATGCGTGGCCAGCGCATCTCGCTCATTCGCGTGATCGCTCCGGCCGAAACCGATAAGAAGGATTCCGAGTCCTCGGCAGATAAGCCGGCGGCGTCGGACGCGGGTTCTGCGGACCCGCACGACGGCGACGAGTAGGGCAAGGAAGAGTAGGGGAGAGTTATGGCAGGCCTGTTCAACATCCTTAAGGTCACCGTCAGCGAGGACAAGATCTGCGCGCACGTGCTGGTGAACCCCGGCATGCCGCTCATGACCTCGGAGGACATCGAGGCCACGGCGCGCGTGTATTACCTGGTGCCCGCGATTGCCAAGCATCTGTGCCTGGGCGATTCCGGTCGCGAATTCCAGGACTGCATGGGCCAGACCGAGCTTTGCCATCTGCTGGAGCACGTGACAGTCGAGCTCATGAACGAGACCGGTCTCGCTGGCAGCATTTCGTGCGGCCGCACCCGCGTAAGCGAGCACGACGAGCGTGTCTTTGAGGTCGAGCTTTCGTGTCCCGACGACGCGCTGGCCATCGGCGCGCTGTCTTCGGCGACCTTTATGATGGACTGGGCGTACCTGCACGCCGACCAGCCTGCCCCCGACGTGGAAGGAACGGTCGCGGGCCTGCGCAACCTGGTGCTGGGTATGCGCGCCGAGGCCGAGGGCAAGGACCCGCACGAGGCCGTCGCCGCCGCGAACGCCGAAGGCGAGGCCGGGGACACGACCGAGGGCGAGGCGCCTGCCGAGGCTGCCGCCGAGTCTGTCAACGATGCCCCTGCCGAGGAGGCCGTCGAGGTCGAGCCCGCGGAGCCCCAGGGCGTCCCGAGCTTTGACGACGAGCCGCAGGAAGTAATCGATACCGAGGGCGCGACCGCCGAGAGCCATGAGGCCCCCGCTGCCGTCTACGGTGGTGCGGCGACGGCTCCGGTTGCCCCTGCGCGTGAGGGAGCGCTGCCGCTCGTTGACGGCGCCGGCGAGGACCCGGCCGCCACGGTGGCCATGCCTGCCATGCCGCAGGAGTAGGCTCACCCGCTTATCACCATCATGTACCTGCGCCTTTACCGTACGCAGATGAGCAAAGCGGCAGGCGCTGTGCTGCGGGTATAATGGACAGCATTCAAACGGTGGGCGCCGAGGTGCCCGCAGGAGAGGAATGAACATGGGTAAGACTTTCAACTTTATCTCGGGTGCGCTCTTCGGTGCCGCCGCCGGCGCCATTATCGGCGTTGCCCTGGCTCCGCGCTCGGGCGCCGAGACCCGCGCCATGGCTGCCGATATCGCAAACGACGCCTGGGATAACATGCGCGACACCTACGAGCACGGTGCCGAGGAGGCCCGCGCTGCGGTCAACGATTTTGGCCCGATGGTCGATGCCAAGACCGATGACCTGCGTGCCAAGGTTGACCTTGCCCGCGAGCGCATGGACCAGCTGCGCGAGCAGCTCAACGACGCCATCTCGGGCGGCAACGTGACGCCCGCCGCCGATGTCGTGGTCGAGAACGCCGTCGAGGCCGACGCCGAGGCCGCGGAGCCTTCGACCGAGGCATAATGCGCGCCGGGGATTTTGTCGGCGCCAAGATCTATCGCAA
>CATXML010000091.1 GCA_958372035.1 uncultured Collinsella sp.
CCGTCCCAATTATCTACTGAAGTTCCTTCAGCAAACGCTGTCATCGGAACAAGTGTCATCGAAAGGCACAACGCAAGCAGAATGCCTAGAAGCTTCTTCTTCATGTTTATTTCTCCCAAATAACTCTATCCGCTACTTACTTCCTCCGACAGCGGACATGCCGGAGAAGATAGAGGGCTTAGCCGGCTTAACCGGAAAAGATTGATTTGCCGGTCGTGGCTAGGACTTCAATATCAAACCACCATCCTTCCGGAAAACGCAAAAAGCCGAAGTCAAGGCATACTGCGCCCTGTCTCCGGCAACCGATTCGTTATTAATTGTATGAAATAAGACTTGAAACGCTGAAAAAGCGGCGCTATGCTCCTGCCGAGCCGAGCCGAGAAAAGTCGCTGCATTTCCATTCGCCATAGTCAAGCCCTCCTTCCCTATTGTAATTCTCCACTTATGATTTTACCTGCCAATTCAATCATAAGTGGGGGATTATAAAAGCCGAAAGGGAGAGGACTTCCTTACGAAGCCTCTCCCTTTCGGGGCCTTCTTTTTATAGGAATTCGCCTACTCGGTGGACTTCGGGTTCTAGGTCCACGTTGAATTGGTCTTTGACGGTTGCCTGGATGTGGCGGATGAGTTCGTCGACATCGGCGGCGGTGGCGTGGTCGGCGTTGACGATGAAGCCGCAGTGCTTTTCGCTCACCTGCGCGCCGCCAATGGCGTGTCCTCGCAGGCCGGCGTCCATGATGAGCTTGCCGGCAAAGTGGCCCTCGGGGCGCTTGAAGGTGGAGCCGGCACTCGGCATGTCGAGTGGCTGCTTGTCCTCGCGGCGCTGGCGGTAGTCGTCCATGTCGGCCTTGATCATCGCGGCGTTGCCCGGGGCGAGATTGAAAGTGGCCGAAAGCACGATGAAACCGTCGTCGGCAATGCGGCTCTTGCGATAGCCTAGGTTGAGCTCATCGACATCGAACTCGATAATGCTGCCGCTACCGCGGGTGCCGTCGTCGAGCATGCGGGCGGGCTTGTAGACGCGCACGGACTCCAGCACATCGGCCATGCAGGCGCCGTATGCTCCGGCGTTCATGTAGCAGGCACCGCCGACCGATCCGGGAATGCCCGAGATGGGCTCCATGCCGGTAAGGCCGGCCTCGGCTGCCGCGGCTGCGACATCGGAAAGCAAGGCGCCGGCTGCCGCCGTGACGTGCGTGCCGTCGACCGTAATGTCGGAGAGGCCCTTGCCCAGCGCCACGACAACGCCGCGGATGCCCTTGTCGCCGACGAGCAAGTCGGAGCCGTTGCCCACGATGGTGAGGGGCAAATCGCAGCGATAACAGGTATCGAGCGTGGCGACGAGGCCCTGCTCGGTATCGGGCGTGACAAAGACGTCGGCCGGGCCGCCGATCTTAAACGTGGTGTGCTCGCGCATGGGCTCGCTCATCAGTACGTTGTCCTCGCCGGCAACGCCAGCAAGCGCGCACAGCAGGTCCTCGTTAAAAAAGTCGTTCTCGTGCATACGAATATCCGCCTTTTGGTGGTCGTCGTCATCAATCGATTGCAATATACCCCACCCGGACGAATTTGGTGCGCTTGCGGCGATAAAACAGCCGTCTACCGGATTGGTAAAGTGTTTATCACCGAGGTAGAGGGGTAGTCGCTATACTTTCAAGAGATTGCGCGTAAACCCGGAAGGAGCGAGATGGCCAACAAAGTCACCCTCAAGCAGATCGCCCAGGAGGTGGGGCTTTCCCCCTCGTCGGTCTCGCTTGTGCTCAATAATCGGCCCTGTCGCATCTCAGAAGAAAACCGCAAGCTCATCAAGGAGGTCGCGGCGCGCAACCACTATGTTCCCAACCAGATTGCGCGTAGCCTGGTCATGCGCGAGTCGCGCACGCTGGGCCTTATCGTCCCTAACATCGAGAGCCGCTTTTTTGCCTCGCTTGCCGGCAGCTTGGAAAAGCGCTGCCGCGAGGACGGCTATGCGCTCTTCATTACCAGCTCGGGCGGAAGTGCCGACGACGATCTTGAGCTGCTGCGTCAGCTGGTGACGCGCGGCGTCGACGGTGTCTTTTTGGTGGTGGGTGACGAGTTCTCCGACGACCGCGCCCTGCGCGAAGAGGTCAGCCATCTACCCATCCCGGCCGTGATGGTCGATCGTGCCATTGAAGGACTCGAGTGCGACAAGGTGATGTTCGACCACGAGATGGGTGGCTACATGGCCACGCGGTATCTAATTGAGCAGGGTCATCGCCGCATCGCCTGTCTGGTTAACGCACGCCGTTCCAATACGGGTCGCAAACGACTTGCCGGCTATGAGCGCGCGCTGCGCGAGGTTGGCCTGCCAATCGACGCGCGTTTGGAGTTTGAGAGCGAGTACTACATTCCGAGCGCATACGAGGCCTCGGAGGCGGTACTCGCAACTGACGCCACCGCCGTGTTCGCAAGCTCGGATAACATTGCCCTCGGTTTGCTTAAGCGCTTGCACGAGATGGGGAAGAGCATCCCGGGCGATATCTCGGTGGTGAGCTATGACAACTCGGCGGCCGACGTTCTCTTTGAGCCGGCGTTGACCGCGATCGAGCAGGACCCCGGCGTGCTCGCCGAGCATGCTTTTGGCTGCATGTCCAAGCGTCTTGCCGGCAGGGGCGGCAGGCGTGCCGAAGAGGTCGTTCTGGAGCCGGCGCTTATCGTTAAGGACAGCGTGCTCGAGCTTACTAAACACAACTAAACACGTTTATCAATTCATGCAGATTGAATGTGGAGTACCTGTGACAGACAATGCCGCAGGTGAATGTCTGCGTTGGCCTGTCCATAGGGCAAATCAGGATGGTAAAACGTTTTTTCACCATGATAAAACGTTTTAGCAAATATACTGGTCCCAACGAAAGGTTGCCGTATTGGAGGGTGACCGCACAGCGAAGGGACATAAACAATGGCTAAAACACTGGGGACGCCGTGGCAAAAGCTGGGCCACGAGGTGCCGGCTTCCGAGCTCGAGGGCGTCGACCTGTATTGGCGCGCATCGAACTATCTGTCCGTCGGTCAGATCTACCTTCGCTCTAACCCGCTAATGCGCCCCGACTTTGTCGACGAGAAAACCGGTGAGGTGCGCGACTTCGGTCGTCCGGACGTTAAGCACCGCCTGGTTGGCCACTGGGGCACCACGCCCGGCATCAACTTCCTGTTCGGTCACGTCAATCGACTGATCGCCGACCACAACCAGAATGCTATCTTCTTGATGGGCCCTGGTCACGGTGGCCCCGCCGGTACTGCTCAGTCGCTGCTCGACGGCACCTACCGCGAGATTCGCCCCGACATCACCAATGATGAGGCCGGCCTGCAGAAGTTCTTCCGCCAGTTCTCCTATCCCGGCGGCATCCCGAGCCACTTTGCGCCCGAGACGCCCGGTTCCATCCACGAGGGCGGCGAGCTCGGCTACACGCTCAGCCACGCTTACGGTGCCGTTATGGACAACCCGAGCCTGCTGGCCGTGGCCGTGGTGGGCGACGGCGAGTCCGAGACCGGTCCGCTCGCGACCTCTTGGCAGTCCAACAAGCTCGTGAACCCGGCAACCGACGGCATCGTCCTGCCGATCCTGCACCTCAACGGCTACAAGATCGCCAACCCCACCATCCTTGCCCGCGTGTCCGATGAGGAGCTCACCAAGTTCTTTGAGGGCATGGGCTATAAGCCGCACTTCTTTGTCGCCGGCTTTGACGACGAGAGCCACGCAAGCATTCATGCGCGTTTCGCTGCCCTGTTTGAGCAGGTCTTCGATGAGATTTGTGACATCAAGGCCACCGCGCAGGCCCAGGCCGCCTCAGGCGAGACCGTGGTCCGCCCGGCCTACCCCATGATTGTGTTCCGTACGCCCAAGGGCTGGACTTGCCCCAAGCACATCGACGGTAAGAAGACCGAGGACTCCTGGCGCGCGCATCAGGTGCCGCTGGCGAGTGCCAAGGACACCCACGAGCACTTCCGCGTGCTGCGCGAGTGGCTGCGTTCCTACAAGCCCGAGGAGCTCTTTACGCCCGAGGGCCAGGTGCGCCCCGAGGTGACGGCCTTTATGCCGACTGGCGAGTTGCGCATCGGCGCCAACCCCAACGCGAACGGCGGTAAGGTGCGTCGCGAGCTCGAGCTGCCCGATATTCATGCCCACGAGGTCCCCGTCGCAACTAAGGGTCATGGCTGGGGCTCCACCGAGGCCGCCCGCGTCTTTGGTGAGTACACTGCCGACGTTCTGGCCAAGAACATGGATGACTTCCGCATCTTTGGTCCCGACGAGACCGCGTCCAACCGTCTGCAGGCTGCCTACAAGGTGACCAAGAAGCAGTGGGACGCCGGCTTCTACGAGGACGAGGCCAACGACGAGCTGCTGGCAGGCTCCGGTAAGGTCGTCGAGCAGCTGTCCGAGCACCAATGCGAGGGCTTCCTCGAGGCCTACGTGCTCACTGGCCGTTCCGGCGTGTGGAGCTCCTACGAGAGCTTTGTCCATGTGGTCGACTCCATGGTCAACCAGCACTGCAAGTGGCTCGAGGCTACCAAGCGCGAGATTCCGTGGCGTGCCCCCATCAGCGGCCTTAACATTTTGCTGTCGAGCCACGTCTGGCGTCAGGACCACAACGGCTTCTCGCATCAGGACCCCGGCTTTATCGACCTGCTGCTCAACAAGGCCAACGACACGCACATCGTAAACGCCTACTATCCGGCCGACGCCAACATGGCTCTCGCCGTGGCCGAGCGCGTCTACCAGTCCACTGACTGCGTCAACGCCATCTTCTGCGGCAAGCAGCCTGCTCCGACCTTCCAGACGGTCGACGAGGCCAAGGCGGAGCTCGCCGAGGGCGTTGCGACCTGGGAGTGGGCATCGACCGCCGATTCGCTCGCCGAGGCCGACGTCGTGGTCGCCACCTGCGGTGACGTGCCGACGCTTGAGGCTCTGGCTGCAACCGACATGCTGCGCGAGCTGGGCATCAAGGTATGGTTCGTCAACGTGGTCGACCTGCTCAAGATCCAGAACGTCTGCGAGAACGACCAGGCTCTCAGCGACGAGCGCTGGGCTGAGCTGTTCGGCTGCGGCGAGAAGCCCGTCTTCTTCGCGTTCCACGCCTATGCCGGCACGATTCGCCGCCTGATCTGGAACCGCCCCGGCCACGATGCCTTCCGCGTCCACGGCTACGAGGAGAAAGGCTCCACGACAACGCCGTTCGACATGCTGCGCCTGAACAACATGGACCGCTGGACACTGGCCGCCGACGTGCTGCGCATGGTCGACGCCGATAAGTTTGCCGAGCAGATTGATAAGTGGGAGGCATTCCGCACCGAGGCCTTTGAGTTCGCGTGCGATGAGGGCTACGATCACCCGGCCTTTACCGACTGGGTCTGGCCCGACGCCGCAGCCGCAACCGCTGCCGACGGCGCACTCTCCGCAACGCAGATGACCGCGGGCGACAACGAGTAGGTAGGCATCCGGGACGGTCTCGCGCTGGGGCCGTGGCCGGGGGGGGGGGCTTGGCCCGGTGTGGGGGGCTCGGCCACTTTCGGGTCCATGGCCCGCCCAGCCGGGCAAGGCCCTCTCGACCGTTTCGATATGCGGGGGCTGATATTTTTTTAATGTAATGGGGACTTTGCCGTTGCGGCCTTGGGGCTGCGCATTTTCCTTTGGTCAGCCAAAATTACATTGCCGGGGCCGGAGAGGCATACT